>JAZNGO010000068.1:0-13287 GCA_045576515.1 Candidatus Nanosyncoccus sp.
GGTAGGATAGGCCGAAACGCGCTCAAAATATTGCTAGACCGGCGTGATGTGCAGGTGGTAGCAATAAACGACATAACAGATGCCAAGACTTTGGCGCATTTGCTGAAATACGATTCGTCGTATGGTACTTACGATAAAAAAGTATCCGCGGGCGAGAACTCTATCATAATCAATACGCGCGAAATACCAGTATTCGCCGAAAAAGACCCGGCCAAGCTACCATGGAAAAGCCTTGATGTAGATGTAGTGATAGAATCTACTGGATTTTTCACCAAGCCAGAAGATGCACGCGCACACATAAAAGCTGGCGCTAAAAAAGTAGTAATATCTGCCCCAGCCAAGGGAGAGGGCGCCAAGACAGTAGTACTTGGCGTAAATGAAGAAGTAGTAGATGGTAAAGATGAAATAATATCCAATGCTTCGTGCACTACCAACTGCATAGCTCCAGTAATGAAAGTACTAGAAGATGAATTTGGTATAGATAAAGCTATGATGACTACAGTGCACTCCTACACCGGCTCGCAGCGCCTATTAGATGCGCCGGCCAAAGATTTGCGCGAGGCAAGAAGCGCCGCAGAAAATATCGTGCCTACTACTACCGGAGCATCCAAAGCCGCGGCACTCACCATACCTGCGTTAAAAGACAGATTTAACGGCCTATCTGTACGCGTACCTACACCTGTAGTGTCACTATCCGACATTACCGCAGTGCTAAAAATAAATACCACCAAAGAGGAGCTAGTAAAAGTATTCAAAAAAGCTGCTAAGGAGCCATACTATGAAGGTATTATTGGCGTGGTAGAAGATGAACTAGTGTCGTCAGATTTTATCGGCGACCCACATTCGTGCGTAGTAGATTTACCGCTGATAGATGTAGTGGGCGGCAATATGGTAAAAGTAGTAGCCTGGTATGACAACGAATGGGGATATTCGAATAGGCTCGTAGAGCTAGCGGTGGATTTTGGAAAGGGGGAGTAATGGAAGTATTTGTAGGTGCTGACTATAGAGGGTTTGACAAAAAGCAAAAAGTGTTGAGTATGCTGGCCAAGCAAGATTATGAAGTGAATGATTTGGGCTCGTACGATAATGTCGAAAACGATTACAACGACCCAGCGATAGCAGTGTCTAAAATGGTACGCAAAAATCGTGGTTCTAGGGGCATACTAATATGTGACTCAGCGCACGGTATGACTATGCAAGCCAATAGATTCAAGGGTATTCGTGCGGCGAATTGCGACAGTGAGGAATCTGCCAAGCTAGCACGCGAGCACGACGATGCCAATGTACTGTGCCTATCTGCGCATTTTGTAAGCGATGAAGATATGATACCTATAGTAAAAACATTTTTAGAGACAAAGTTTATAGACTTAGAGCGTCGCATTCGGCGAGTAAATAGGCTAGACGAAAGGGGAGATTATGATTAGAACCGTATCTATAGTGCCAGCGATACTTTCCGACAACAAGCAAGAATACCGCAACCAAATAGAGCGCATTAATAGCTTTACACGCCGCGTGCAGATAGATGTGACAGACGGTATATTTGCGCCAAACCAAACTCTAGATATTACCAATATTTGGTGGCCTAAAAACTGGCAGGCAGACCTACACTTAATGGTGGCTAAGCCATCTGAATATATGGATACCGTACTAAAGCTCAGCCCAGCGCTATGTATACTACATGCCGAAGCGGAGGAAAATCTACTACCGATATTTGAAACTCTAAAAAAAGCCGGTATCAAGACAGGCGTAGCTTTGCTGCCGCCTACATACCCTGGCAATGTAAAACCCTACATAGAAGCGGTAGACCACGTGCTGATATTTGCTGGTGAGCTAGGCGTGCAAGGTGGAACTTCAGACATGATGCAGACAGAAAAAATCCCACTAGTGCGTAATATGAAGCCGGAGCTAGAAATAGGCTGGGATGGCGGAGCAAATATATCTAATATACGGGCGCTGGCACATGTAGACTTAGATGTAATAAACGTAGGTTCAGCACTGTCGCTTTCGCCCAATCCGGCGGCAACTTTCCAGGAACTAGTAGCAGAGATAGACAAAAACGGAGTGGCACTATAATGGCGCGGATAGTATCGCTAGGAAGTGCGCTCCAAGATGTATATCTAGTAGACCACGATGATTTGGTGCCTACCAATATTGGCAATAGCGCAATATTTGGCAAGGTACTGGTGGGTTCTAAGGTAGATATAGATAGAATAGCATACGAAGTGGGTGGTGGGGGCGTAAACTCAGCTATAGCTTTTGCTAGGCATGGGCACGAAGCGGTATTTATAGGTAATATTGGGAATGACCCCGCCGGTGTAGCCGTGGTAAGGACTCTAGACAGGGAAGGCGTAGATACTAGCTATATCAACTGCCTAGAGCGCAAAGCTACCGGTACTTCTGTAATACTACTAGATAGCAAAAGTGGTGAGCGCACGATACTTACATGTAGAGGTGCTAGTCACCAGTTTGGGAATTTTTCGGAAAATGATTTGGAGCTAATACAACCAGACTGGCTATATATTACTACGCTAGGTGGTGACATGGATACTTTGACTAGGTTTCTCAAAAAAGCACACGATATGGGCGCAAAAGTAATGTTCAACCCTGGTGTGCGAGAGCTAGCAAACACCAAGGAATTGGCAAATTTACTAAAATATGTAGACGTACTAAATGCGAATAAAGCCGAGGCTGCAGAAATAGTGCCCGGTAATACTTTGGTGGAATTACTATATAGGCTAAATAATTATGTAGATACGGTGATAATCACAGATGGTGCTATGGGCGGGATCGCAGGCAATGGCGCAGAGATATATAGATTTGGCATATACGAAGATCGCAAAGTGAAAGATGCTACTGGCGCTGGTGATGCTTTTGGAGCGGGATTTTTAGGGCATTTGGCGGCTGGTAAATCTTTCCGTAGTGCGCTGATTTTCGCTTCGGCAAACTCTACTGCGGTGGTCACTAAGCTAGGTGCAAACAAAGGCGCGCTTACTGGCGCAGAGTCACTACACCCGATGCCTATTCAAAAAATATAAGGAGGAAAATGCTAAGAACAGAAGAAGAGCTGCTAAAAAAATTATCTATTGCAGACCTAGAGCGAGCAAATGCTTACGCCAAAGACCTAGGGCGAGGCTTACAAATAATACGCTCTTTCCCACAGGGGGTGACAATATTTGGTTCGGCTAGACTTTCGCAGGATGATAAATATTGTAAAAAAGCCTACGAGTTGGGCGGTATGTTGGCTAAAAATGGGCATTCTGTGATAACTGGTGGTGGCCCTGGCATAATGGAAGCGGCAAGCCACGGCGCCTACGAAATAGGTGGCCGGACCATAGGCCTAAATATTACACTAATACACGAGCAACATCCCAACCCATACCTTACTGACTGTATTACTTTTGAATATTTCTTTGCGCGCAAGGTATCACTAGCGATGGCTGCAAAAGTATTTGTGTTTTTTCCAGGTGGGTTTGGCACGATGGATGAGCTATCGGAGATATTATGCTTAATGCAAGAAAATAAAATGCCAAAGATGCCGGTGTTTTTGGTGGGGAAAGATTTTTGGAGGGGCTTTGATAAAATTATCGGCAAGATGATGCTAATGCGGGTCATAGACGTAAAAGATACTAAGATTTTTAACATCACTGATAGGCTTGAAGATATAGTAAAAGCAGCTAATAAGATAGGCCACCCCAAGATATCTGAGAACTTCTACGATGGGTTTCGCGAGGCAGCCTATATTAAAAAGGATAAAAGTCTATAGGATTATTGGGTTTATTTACTGCCAAGCGGATGCGCTAGGCCAAGCCGGGAATTTGACTCCGCGATACGGATGAGTTCGTTGTACTTGGCGATACGCTCGGAGCGGGATAATGAACCTGTTTTGATTTGGCCGGTACCAAGACCTACGGCCAGATGGGCAATTGATACATCTTCGGTTTCGCCAGAACGGTGCGACATAATAGTGCGGTAGCCAGATTTTTTGGCGAGAAGTACGGCATCGATAGTTTCGCTTAGGGTACCGATTTGATTGGGCTTAATAAGAATAGCATTGGCGGCGTGCTCGGTAATACCACGCTCCAAAAGTTTAACATTTGTAACAAATAAATCATCGCCTACCAGCTGAACGCGCGAGCCAATACGTTCTGTCATGATGCGCCAGTTGGCCCAATCTGTCTCGGCGAGACCATCCTCGATAGATACTACCGGGTAATTATCTATAATCCAGGTGTACCAATTGATAAGGTCGTCGGCAGATTTCCAGTCGCCGTTGGTTTTGAGCACATAGTGGTCTTTGTCGTAAAATTCGCTGGCCGCAATATCCATGGCAATAGCTATGTCTTGGCCGAATTTGTAGCCGGCTTTGTCTACGGCGTACTTGATACATTCGAGAGGCTCGTTGTCGCCGTCGCGAACTTTAGGAGCATAGCCGCCTTCATCGCCTACTGTGGTAGGGTAATTGCGTTCTTCTAACACTTTACGAAGAGCGTGAAAAACTTCTGCGCCCATACGTACTGCATCGGCAATATTGTCTGCACCAAGTGGCATAATCATGTACTCTTGGAAGTCTGTAGCCCAGGAAGCATGCTCGCCACCATTCATGACGTTCATCATGGGCATAGGAATAGACATGTCGTGCTCAGTGCCGGCTAGTTCAGCAACGTATTGATAAAATGGCACTTTACGTGCACGAGCATTGGCCTTGGCATTGGCTAGTGACACCGCTAGAATGGCATTGGCACCTAGGTGGCTTTTGTTGTCGGTGCCATCAATATCTAGCATAAGTTGGTCTACCGTGCGAGGGTCGGAAGTATTACCCACTAAGACATCGCGGATTTTGGAATTAACATTCCAAACGGCTTTAAGTACGCTTTTACCGCCATAGCGGGATTTATCGCCGTCGCGAAGCTCTAGTGCTTCTAGGGCGCCCGTAGAAGCGCCGGATGGTACAATGGAGCGGCCAAAAGCGCCGTTTTCAAGGAAAACTTCGGCCTCTACTGTAGGGTTGCCCCTAGAGTCTAATACTTGTCTGGCTTTGATATTGCTAATAGTATAATTATCCATGTACTTATTATAGCTTATTTTACTAAAAGTATGATAAAATAAGCTTAAAGATAATAAAAATAATATAAGGAGAAAATATGAATGATAATCCCAGCGGAGTAGTAAACCCCACTGGCGCTGTACCAAGTGCAACCCCACAAGCAACACCTACGCCGCAGATGGCCGTTGGCTCGCAAATGGCGCCTGGAGTGCCCGGTTCGGTGACACCAACTAGTCGCCCAATGGAACAGGCTGCGCCTATGGAGATGCCCAAGAAAAAGAAAAAAACCGGCCTAATAGTGGGTATAATTATGGCGCTGATAGTGCTAATAGGTGGCGGAGTAGCAGCTGCTATTATCATCCCGATGCTTAGTCAAAAAGACCCAGTGACGATGGCAATGGAAAAAATAATGAGCGGAAAAGCACCTGCCAATGTAGCTATAGATGGGGACATAGATATTGCAATAAGCGACCAATTTTCGCCAGTATCTAATATTAAAATATCCATGAATTCTGGCCTGATACCGCAATCGCTAATAAACAACTCTAAAGCCATAGTTACGGCTAGTATACGCGGTATTGGCGATGTCTCTGTAGAAGTAGATGAAATCTATGCCAATAAAAACGAGATGTTTTTCAAGATTGATGGCATAACCAACGCATTGGAAGATTCTGGGCTTGTATATCTACTAAATATGTCGAATAAAATTACAGAAAAGATGGATTGTGGCGAGGATGGATACTGCCAGGCTGAAGAAATAGCTGCAGAAACAAATTGTGTAGGCAACCCAGATTTGAACTGTGGCGAAGAAATCACTACAGAGATGGAAGGCATAGTACTAGAACCCGGTGGCCAAGTGGTGCTAGATGAAGATACTATGACATTTTTTGCCTCGATGGTAGATGCGATAGAGATTATAGATGGGGAATGGCTAAGGATATCCATAGAAGATTTGGGGGCATTTGCAAACGGAACGCTAGTACAGAGCGATGCTAGTTGCGTAGCAGATCTAGTAAGTACACTAAATACCAGTAGCAACAGCGCTATCGAAGCTTACAACAAATACCCATTTATTACCGCCACAGACAAAGATGTAGATTTAGCCAAGAAACAATACCCGGTATACAAGGTGAGTATTGATGATGAAAACTTTACCAACTATATTAACTCTATCCAAAATACTGCCCTGTCAGAAAAAATTTACTCTTGTCTAAACCTAGAGGATAATGTGTGGATAGATGAGGGCGACATTAGCAAAATAGTGGAAGACATGCCGAATTTTTACGTAGAGGTAGACAACGAGAATAACTTCACAAGGCTATATGTAAAAAGTACAATAAATTCCTCGGACTGCGCGTGCATGGACTCGGTAGATATTGTTTGCGATTGTCCAAAGCTACCGGATAGTGTTGTTACGATGGATTTGAATTTCTCCTATCCAGACAATATTAATGTACCGGCGCCAACGGAATACCGCGATTTTAAGGATGTAATACAAGACATATCTACTAGTATATATGAGGTGAACTATTGACATTTTAGCATTAGCGTGATATAATTAGAGTATGGATGAGGCTCTAAAACAAAAACTAAATAAACTCCCGGCTAGGCCAGGGGTTTATTTTCACAAAAATGCTGCCGGAGAGATAATATATGTAGGTAAAGCGGCGGTACTAAAAAACAGAGTACGCCAATATTTTCAAAATTCCAAAAAAGATACTAAAACCATGGCACTAGTGGCCGAAATCGCCGATACCGACTGGATAGTGGTCGACACAGAAATGGATGCGCTATTTCTAGAAGCCGAAATGATAAAACGCTACATGCCCAAGTGGAATATACTGCTACGCGATGATAAGAGTGTGAGCTATATCCGTATAAACATGGATGCCGAAGTACCGTATATAGCATTTACACGTAACCCTGTGGATGACAAGGCTACATATATTGGGCCTTTTTATGGTAAAACCGCAGTAGAAAAGGCCGTACGCAC
Organism: Candidatus Nanosyncoccus sp.; assembly: GCA_045576515.1. GTDB lineage: Bacteria > Patescibacteriota > Saccharimonadia > Saccharimonadales > Saccharimonadaceae > Nanosyncoccus. The sequence goes on from JAZNGO010000068.1 coordinate 7,038, forward strand.
TCTACGCAAAATTTTCCCGTATTACACTAGACCATATGACGGCAGGAAAACTTTAAATACCGACCTAGGACTAACACCGGGTATAGAAATTGGCAAGACCACGCCTAAGGACTATAAGCGCAACTTGAGAAAATTGATTCGCTACCTAGAAGGGGATAGAAAAATACTTTTGAAAGAGCTAGAAAAAACTATGCTACGCGAAGCCAGGGAAGGCAACTTCGAGCTGGCTGCAGAAGCTCGCGACCAGCTAATGGGGCTAAAAGAATTGAAGAAAAAAATAGTGTTTTCGGACAAAGAGTTTATGGATATATCTAGCGACAAGGCGCTTGTGGGGCTACAAGAGCTATTGGGCCTAGCAGAGCCTCCGCGCAGAATAGAAGGCTACGATGTGTCACACCAATCTGGTACCGATGCGGTGGCGAGCATGGTGGTTTTTATCAATGGCACGGCGGCACGCAGTGAGTATCGCAAATTCCGGCTACATACTAGCTCTGGTGACGACCTAAAAAGCATGAAAGAAGTGCTGGTGAGGCGAATGAGACACAAAGAATGGGAATACCCAGATCTAATAATAGTAGATGGAGGCATAAGACAAGTAAAGGTGGTTCTGTCTGTGGTAGAAAAATACAATATACCAGTGATTGGGCGCAACAAATCTGGCGACCATACAAAGTCTGCCGGCGTAAAGATAGTGATACCAGGTAAGCGGATGATGCATCTAGCCCCAGGCTCGCATATTGCAAGGCTAATAGCGCGAGTGGATGAAGAGTCGCATCGTTTTGCTATCACATATCATTCTTTACTTAGGCGAAAAAATATGCTAAAGTAGATGTAGGAGTTATTATGCAATTAGGAAGTTTTTTAGAAGTAGTTACTTTTATCTCAGCGGCACTCACGGTGCTCTTGATTCTTTTACAGCAACGGGGCGCTTCACTAGGCGCAGGATTTGGTAGTTCTGGCGAACTGTACACCACTCGCCGTGGGCTAGAAAAATCTTTGTTTGTGGCGACTATTGTGTTTACCGTAATATTTGTATTATCTATATTGGGGCTATTGTTAATTCCGGCATAATATGAAAAATACTGTCAAAAAGCGTGGGCAAAAATTCTTAAAGCGATTTTCGCGCGCATCTATAAAAGCTAGCGAAGATAGCAAGGAACATATCAAGGAAAACCTTATCAAGAGGTTTGCTCATATTGAAAATATTCGTTTGTTAATACTAGAGTGGAGTCTTTTAGTGTTTGCTCTTATAATGCTAGCTATCACCCAGGCTATTTGGTTTGAGGATTCTTACTCCGAGAATGTATTTAGCAAAGGCGGCACTTATACCGAAGCTACTTTGGGGGAAGTAAATTCGTTAAATCCGCTCTTTGCCACCACGAATAGCGAGCGGGTGCTAAGCCGGCTAATGTTTGCAACGCTGGCTACGATTGATTATTCTGGCCATTCTGGGATAGGACTGGCGCAATCGATAATGCCTAGCGATGAAGGGCGTGTGTGGACAGTAAAACTACGTGATAGTTTGGTGTGGTCCGACGGCCAACCTATCACCAATGAAGATGTGCTGTTCACCGTCGGGTTAATAAAAAATCCAGCCGTAAACTCTATTTATGATTCAAATCTTGCAAATGTAAAAGTGGCGGAAAATGAAAATGGCGAAATAGTGTTTACCTTACCATCGGTATATGCGGATTTTACTTCTGCTTTAGTAATACCAATAGTGCCAAAGCACGAGTTACAAGATGCTGACCCGAAGAACTTGATAGAAGATGGTTTTTCTACTACACCAGTGACTTCAGGTGCATTTGGATTTAATGCTTTGCAATCTACTTCAGCTAGCAACGAAAAAGTATACTATTTGTCCGCCAACCCATACTACTACAAAGGTGAGGGGCTGCTAAATAGTTTTGCGGTGCATACTTACAACAATAAAGATGCCATCGTAGGCGCGCTAAACGCAGGCGCCGTAACAGCTACGGCTGAGCTATCCGATGCGGACAAAGCTAAAGTCACCTCGACTGGGTTTTTGCAGAAAGATTCTAGCATTAATTCTGGTGCATATATTTTCTTGAACACATCAAGTCCAACAATGGAAAACGTAGAATTGCGCGCAGCGATCCGCCAGGGTATAGACCTAGCAAAAATTCGCAGTGCCGCGCCAGATACTACGGCGTTAGACTACCCAATCCTAGATTCACAAATTAGTTTGTCGGCAAAGCCAGGATTACCTGCTCACGATGCGGAGGCGGCAAGCACCAAGATTGCCGAAATAGCCGGCGGGGAACAAATAACACTAGAATTAGCCACGATAAACTCTGGATACTTACCAGATGTAGCTAATGCTATTGCGGGTGAGCTAGAGAATTTGGGTATTAATGTGAAGGTTTCAGTGCATGAGGAGGATCAAGATTTTATTAATAATATTGTAGCTCGAAGAAGTTATGATATATTAGTATACGAAGTGGAGCTTGGTACAGACCCAGACCCTTTGGCATACTATCATTCTTCGCAAGCTTCTGGTAATGGGCTAAACTTATCAAATTACCGCAATAGTTTGGTGGATGATTTACTACTGGGTGCGCGCGACACATTGGATGAAACTTTACGCGCCAAAAAATATGAAGCTTTCCTAGAATACTGGGTGAATGACGTGCCGGCTATTGGCCTATACCAGCCCAACTTAACATATTTCTACAATCGTAATGCACGGACTTACAGTAACGATGTGCGCTTGGTGACAGCGCTAGATAGATTCACAGACATCACCGACTGGGCCACGGTAAAAGCAGCTAAAGATAAAACGCCGTAAGGTAATAATAATTGCGGTACTATTTAATATATCCCAATCGCCATAAAATTGGTTTAACTTCGGTAAACAATTGTTGCCTTGACGGCGTAATTTCTTGATTAGCCATAATTATTGATGCAACTTTATCTATATTGACTCCAGCATCTTTAGCTTTATCTAAATTAGAGCTCAATATTTTACAGGCATTCTCAAAGCTCAAATTACTTGTTTCCGACTCAATATCTATATGTGCACCGTGCCTGTTCAATTGTTTGTTGAATAATAATCTTATAGTTGGTTCAACTTTTTTAGAAAGCTCTAAAGCATTTAATTCGACACCATTCGCAGTTAGAGTATCTAAAAATATAATTTTTCTTACATCTGACAGCGCATTGCAAACTTCTTGCAAATCAAAAACATCCTGATGGCTAACGATAACTGCCATTGTCCTTTCATCAACGGCACCTTCTTCTTTTAGTTTCGAAATATCCAATTTTGGTTTTATACCTCGCGCCATAATTTCATCATAGTTGTCAATAACATTGGCAATGTTTCTAGTATTATTGACAATTTCACTAAGATCATTAATCATTACGCCGCTTTTTAATACGCTATCCAACGATTGCCCCATTAGATTATAATAGTAGCGCGGCGAAATCTCTTTTTTTAGCCTGGTAATTGCTTTGACAACTGCCTTTTCGGCCCCATTAGCACATAACACATCTGCATATTTAATAAGTTCAGATTCTGACATTTTGCGTGCCAACTTTTTATAGCTAAGTTTTCCACCATGCTTTAGTATTGCATCCCTATTATCCATTATCGTTGATATATCACTAATCCTGTAGGCCTGCTTGATAAGATTATCTAAATCATATGATACATTATTAGAATCTAAAAACCCTAAGTGTTCGAGTTTTTTGCTAGCAGATAAATGCTCCACAATTTCTTTTGCATTGAAACCACGCGAAGCTAAATAATCCATGTTATCTAAAGCCCAATCTATCCCATTTATTTTCAAAATTTCCTGATGTGATACTCCATAAGCCAACAATTTATCTACATCTTGGATTTCAAAAGAATGATTGTTTCTTAGAATCTCTTTTATAGAAATACCAGCCTCAATAAGAGGTAGAATACTAGATTGTCCACGTTTAGCATATTTATGCGTCCAATGCTTGCCCACTATACCTTGCTCGCGCAACATACGCAAAGGATATTTAGCTTTTATTTCTTCAACTCTTGGGTCTAGGCTATATTCTCCCACTCTTCTAATAGGACGGTCTACTTCATAGATAAATCTTAATTCATCTGTAGTGAGTTCCTCATTATTTTTTATTTTTTTGTCGAGTCTTATAAGTTCTCGTTTATCGGCAAAAGCTTTAAGATATTTCTCTCCGCCAGGCAGAGAAAGCGCTTTTTTCTCTACTATTGGGAGTAGCGAATCATCTAGTGTTTGTCCATCCCTAATCCCAGATATCTCAGCTACATTCCCACTCGAGTCTAGTCTTATTGATGCGCAAGCTGAATTTGCCAACTGTCCAGTATCTTCATCCCGGAGATGGAAAAGAATAAATTTGGCCTCATTAGAATTAATTGTCGCCCTGCTCCCAATGCCTTTTTTATTTTCAAGATATGAACGTCCGACTGCCGAACTAGCAATACACCATGGAGTATTTACTGCAGCCTCTGCTAATTTATCTTCATCCCCCAACCTATATTCTATCCACTCGCCATCAATACCATCTGGGTTTTGCGGAACTTCTAATGGGAGTTTTTGTTTCGACAAGAAAAATGAATAGAGCTGATTGAAATTAAAATTCTTAGCCCCTTTTTCTACTTCTACATCTTGCGTAGATGTTTCAGTTTTTTCGTTTTGAACATTTGCTTGGTAGATAGAATCATATACCTTGGCCAATGCAGCAGGATTAAGCTGTGGATAGGGGGCCACCGTGCTTTTATCTCTCTTGGCAAAACATTTATGACTCCTATCATAAATCGCACTCATTTTGATAACACTATTCCAGGTAAATGTCTTGAACCATAATGGAAAAGGACAATCTTCTTGAGCAAAATATTCAGCCCATATTTCAATAGAATCACGCTGTTTCCCCTGAATGTCTTCTGCAATGGCTAATTTTTCTCCAGCCCCTATTACTTCTCCGATACCGTTATCACGCCTAATCTGTGCTTGGGCATTCCAGAAAGAATTAGGTATATCCCCAATCCCGATAATGAGCCTCGGGTCTTCAATTGATTTTTGCCATAGTATTCTTTCGGCTTTAGGACCATGTTTATTCACGATTTTTTCAAGACGTGTTAAATAAGCATCGTTACGGCGATCGGCGTTGCTACTATTTACTAGTTTCTGTTTCAAACGGCGAACCTTCTCAAACGATGAATCAACTATAGGTTTGTTAGTTTTTTCAAAACTAATAGCTGTTAGGGATTTTGCGCCAATAGTACGTTCGATTTCTCTATACCCTGGCTCTGCGGGTTTATTAATATCTTGAACTATCGAATCCACTACAGGTTCTACTGAAAGAGAACATTCTGTGGGCATCTTTTCTTTACTCATTATGCTTTTTATATCATAACCAATAAACAAAGTAAAGTTATGTTTTTGATATATTTGTATTGCAATATAGATTAAATAAAAATGCAACACACCACTAGGTTATCTTGGCACAAAAAACCAATGCTTTACTTAAATCTACATATATCTATCCTATAGTAATTAGTTTTAGTGAATAATTCTATCCGAATTCTATACAGGCTAAGCCTATCGAGCACAATATAATAGTGAATGTTCTCTTGGTCACAGCTTTTTTAGTAATATTTTCTTTCTCGGTTTTTGGGAGGAATTTAGTAAGCATTATCCCCATTATCATTACTGCAAAGGGCTGTATACCCTGAGACGTAAACGATACTAAAGCAACTGATGCAATAGTGCCAGCAAAAGTAGAAATGACTCCAGCAAAAGATCCGATAACTTCATTAATAAGGCTAATTCCTATTATTTTAACACCGTTATTCCTTAACATTACGTTAAATGATTTGCGATATGTTTTCATTGCTAAAAACATTATTATACCTATGGCGCACAATGTAACATTGGACCAGAAAACTGTTTGATTAAAATCATGGTCCATATTCACTCTTCTTTCCAAGATAAACCACAGTGCATAGGCCACGGAAGATATAGCCATCATCAGCAATGTGATAAGTTTATGTTTACCAAACCTCTTCTTGCTAGGCTCATAAGTTACAAAAATAGCTGCAAGAGTAATAATAACACCACCAATCAATTGTACCAAGGATATCTCTTGATTGGCCAAAAACAATGGGGATAGAAAAAGTATAAAAACTGGTATCAGTTGGAACATTATAATCACTATGGTCGTATCATCTCTCTCTAGCGATTTGAAATAGAATACTAAGCCAATAACTTGTAGGATAGAA
>JAZNGO010000069.1:0-2669 GCA_045576515.1 Candidatus Nanosyncoccus sp.
CTTTAGCAAATTGAATAGTATGTCTTCCTAACCCACAACCGAGATCGAGAAAATCACTCTTATTCTGAGAAAGCCATCGGTTAATAAGATAATAAGATTCCGTCGCTGGCTCTTGCCAATATTTCTTATGGTCGCCTTTTACCATATTCCAGTTCCATGCTTTAGAATCTATCATTCATCCTCCTTTCTCCTATTATATCATGAGACGCAAGTCGCCACTTTTCGCGGATATCTTCCTTGCAGATTGTTAGTACATGAATAATTCACCCTTGCTACGTGTCTTATTTTTGGCACTGGTTTACGCTCTCTATTTCTTGAAGTTCAAAGCGATATTTTTGTTTTGCATTAGGGCGTTTCCCACTTTCGACTTCAGAGATAAACATGTCATACGGGCGACACCATAAACGGGAATCTCCATATAATGCACGATATGCCACCATTTTTTCCTTAGTCTCGGAATGATAAATTATGTCCTCTACCAAATAAAGATCGCCCTTATAATGTTTATATATACCATGAATCTTGACTTGTCGCATTACCTATACTCCTATTACCTACTATTATACTATATTTTCGTATTATATTCTAATAATGATATGTCTAAATAATCTCGATATTTTTCTTTTAGATAAACACGAAACTGTTTTAGCCCGACCTTCCAGGAAGGTTTACTGTCCACGGTACTATAATTCAGGTTTTGGACATCAATATAAGCGATGTTTCGCAGTTTTTCCATATCCAATATTATGCTATAAAAAAGAGGGATTTGCTTAGGTATTTCTCCGTTCGCATTACCCTCATCGTAATACCTTTTCATTATAGTACTTTTTTTCATAAAAACCTAGACTATTTTAGTAAAATACTAATTTCTCCAAGATGCTCTTCCTTGTAGATTGTTAATGCCTGGACAATTCACCCCCACCAGATTAAAAGTATTTAGTGAGGGTCATCTAGTACCCACAAAAGCCCCATTTTACAGGGGTAAAACACATTTGAAAAATATCGCTTATGTTTAGAAATCCTGTGCATAAGCGATATTTTTTGCGCAATTTTTCAGCGGTATTTCAAATTGGGTCGTTTATACCGCGATGCGAACTTTACCTCCCCACACGTGCGAAATATGCCGTTTTCTGGGTCGTTTATACCGCGATGCGAATAAATAGCACATCCTCTACCTCTGTTACCTATTCCATGTAAATGTTAATTGTATATTTTCATTTTAACAAAACCACCCCAGAAACGTATTACACCCATATTCCTGAAATAATAGTAGTATAGAAGTGTTATTGGTATTTTATCATATCCGTATGGCGATATGTCCAATATGGTAGTTTCAGCTGGTGGTCACACGAGCCGAAATTCTTGCTAGCTACCGGACCATGCAACGTATTGATCGACCGTTGCCGCGACCGTAGCCGTTGCTGGCGGAGTTAATACTGGAGCTGTAGAAGCTGGCGAAGTAGGCGTTAGACGTAGTGTAGACCGAACTGGACCAGTAGTAGCCGCCGCTACCGCTACTGTTCAGCGAGCTGCCACTGACGTTGCCTCCGCGAACGAAAAACAATGGCGAAGTTCGGATTTTGTTAAAGCCTCCAGAAGCATAGCTAGTAGCGGTTAAGCTAGAAGTGATGCCTGCCTGTTGCCATAGATAGCCGAATTGTCTGGTAGTACTAGTATCGCTACTAACTCTTCCTTGCGGTAGTTTCCAACCCTTAGGACAAATAGAGTTAGCAGCAACATTGTAGTTAGTTGAGATACCACTTGAAGCATTGCTAGCAATCGCAGCTGTCCAGTTGTAGTAGTTACCAGAGTGATAGTGAGCGCAGAGTTCTTCACTGCGACCTGATACTGCTGTACACTGGGCTAGAGTTTGAGCGGTTTCATCACTAGTTGTACCGGTAGTGTAATAGTATCTATCGCCACCTTCAGCTGAGTAAGGGGCGGTATCACTATCAGTCCAGCCAGAAACCGAGGTGCCATTTATGACTCTTCCGGAAGGATATGCCGTAGATGCTGGAGACCAAGTGATCACTCCACCAGAAGTAGAATATCCATCAACATATGGGGCAGAGCCTGAAGTAGTAAGATCTGTGTTTTCTGAGGTTAAGGTAGCTACACCAGTTCCGCCAATATCTAGATCTAGGTTCTGCGTCATCCAGATGTTACCGTCTGCTTGCTTTGATACACAATAGCCTTGATTATCACGTTGATCTATTAAATAATACTGAGCCCCTTCAGTCATATTGGATAAGGCCGTCGTTTTCTTGGTACTGTCAGCCAGTTCTTGCATATAGGTAATGTCTGGAACTGGGGTAGAACAAGTTACGTTAGTAATTGGTGGCAATGGCGAGTTACTCCTCCACACCGCATAAAGGGTCCTAACTTCAGGGTTGCTTGGTGAAGTACCAGCATTAAGGGCTAGGAAGTTACCCGGCTGAATGATTTCAGCACCTGTGCCAGTACAGGTAGTTGGGTCTGATGAGTTGTCTATAGTACACCAGCCTTTAAAGATGTAGTTTTCTTTGGTTGGGACTTTAGTGGAGTCTAGTTGTACTGCACCATTGTCAGTAGTACCAGATTGAGATGATATAGTGGAGCCACCATTAGTATTGTAGTTAATAGTATAGTTGGTAGTAATGACTTTACCTACACCAATGAAGTTAATGATA
>JAZNGO010000070.1:0-3949 GCA_045576515.1 Candidatus Nanosyncoccus sp.
CACTACAAAAGTGTAGCCAAGGTCTTGAGTTGAATTAGGTGCTAAGTTGACTAAAAAACAGAGGTATGATATAATGAGGTTAGTTGTCTTAAAAACACTAAATATTATTTAAGGGGGAGTTTTTATGGATAAGACAATGCAGGCAAAAAATTATGGGGACGATGCTCAGAAAGGCAAAAGCCTGAGGCTCGTCAAGAACGGCTACGAGGATGACATCCAACGAGGCAAGTACTTTGAGCTCGTCAAAAAGAGCGTTATTGTTACTACTCTGGAGGGCATTTACGAGGTAATAAATCTCGCCAATTATCCGGTAGTAGCGGAGATGATTGGAACCAATCCCAGCAGGACCCAGCTTCTGCGCGCACTAAGCGCAGACATTCAGGAACTGCGGACGCCGTTTCTTAAAGGTGTAGTTACGCAATCCAAGGATTTAGCCAGACAGGGCAGAACCCTGGAGAGCGTGATGAGCAGGGACGAGATGGATGAGTTAATCTACTTCGCCGAGACTGAGCTGGGGCTGTCCATGAGTATGCTTCGCGCAACCAGATCTATGGTGGCCATCGGCAGAGAGCTCGGCGACAGGGCTTTTAAGCGCGAACGCTATACCGATATCCGGTATCTCAATTTCTTTAGGGAGCATCCTATCACCGAATCCAAGATGATGGACACCATAAAGTTTACGCTGAGCATGGCGTACCTTGATGGGCTCGAGGTACTGAAAAAAGATGCAGAGGTACTCAAGTGTAAGATACCCGAAAAGCTGGACATAGAGTCTGGATACATAGACGAAATCATGGCTATCGGGGATCTGCGCGCCGCGCTGTGGCAGGCCTACATACGCGCTCAGAAGTGCTCGGGCAAAGCTGGGCTTGCTGGCATCATGATGCCGGTCGTTGACCGTGGAATAGCAAAATATTCCGCTATCAATAACGCACCCCATAATAGATAATTTACCCCCGGCCGCAAGGCCGGGGCTTTTCCTTGCAAAAAGCTATATTTGATAAAAGTGTGATATAATCGTAAGCAGGATGGGTAAGATTACCAAGTATTTGAATCAGTTGATAGTTGGCAATGTGTTTGACACGCCTGAAATTTTGGAGAATTACGCAGTAGATGGTTCGGTACTTAAAGTCAAACCAAAGTTTGTAGCCTTTCCAGAATCCACCGAAGATATACGCAAGCTAATGAGGTTTTTCAACCAAATTGCTGCTAAGGATATACCCGTATCGGTAACGGTGCGCGGTTCTGGCCTAGATAAGGGTGGGGCAGATTTGTCATCTGGGCTGGTAATAACTACCGAGAAATTAAATCGCATGCTAGAAATAGACCCACGCGAAAGGCTAGTGCGGGTACAAGCTGGTATGAGCTTAAGAGAGCTCAATACTGCCCTATCGGTATCTGGTCTAACCATACCTATAGGTGGCCACGGTAACGATACTATTGGCGGGCTAATATCCAATGCACCGGTAGATACTAAGGCAGGCAAATACGGCGGTATCATGAGCTACGTTGAGCGTATAGAGGTAGTGCTAGCCAATGGAGATTGCCTGCAAACAAGTCGGCTCAAAAAATACCATGTAGCCAAGAAGGCTGCCGAAAGGTCGCTAGAAGGCGATATTTATCGCAAGCTAGCTAAGCTACTACGCGATAAGGCCGAATTAATAGATGGTATTCGCAAAGGCACACACAATCGCAGTGGCTACCCAAATATCGCTAAAATTCAATACAAAGATACTATAGACTTAGCGCCGCTTTTTGCTGGAGCGCAGGGCACACTAGGTATTATATCCGAAGTGATACTGCGCGCCGTGCCGCTACGCAAGCGCCCGTTTCGGGTAGTGGCTACTTTCAAAGAGCTAGATACAGCGATAGATTTCGCCTATGCGGTACGAGGGCTAAAGCCTTGCGAGGTAAATTTGTACGACCTTAAAATTATTCAGGAAGCTCGCGAGTCTGGCAAAAACTTGGATGGTGTGATTCGTAAGCTAGATGATGGATTTGTGATATTTGCTAGTTTTGACGAGCGAGCAAATAGTTGCGCCAAAAAACTAAATGCACTCAAAGAAAGATTCCCGCGCACCACTAAGTATGTGTTTGACTCGCCAGAAAATCAATCTATTCTCAATGAATTCGAAAATTCACTGGCGGTGTATCTTAATTCCGCTAAAAATGGCGAGCGGGTGCCTATACTTACAGATTTTTATATGCCTGGGCATAATTTGGACAGCTTTATGAAAGACCTAAAGATACTACAGCAAAAGCTAGATTTGGACTTGGCTTTGTATGGTTCGTACGCCACATCTATATATAGTCTCCGGCCAAAGTTCAACTTGGAGGATGAAGGGTTTAATAAAAAAGTTGCGACATTCCTACGCGCCGGTGCATACATAATAGATCGCCAAGATGGTAAGCTAGCCGGTGGCTCACCAGAGGGCAGGCTCAAGGCCGTAGTGACCAACACTGAAATGCGCGAATCCGAAAAAGCTTTGTACAATAGAGTAAAGGAAATATTCGATCACAATGACGTACTCAATCCTGATGCCAAGCTAGGCGCTAGCTCGAAATTTACTCTTACGCATTTTCGCACTACTACTCTACCTAAAATTATGATATAATATACTAAATTATAGGAGTATTTATGAAAACTACAGTGAAAAAGCTGTCTGATTCTCGCGTAGAGATTACTGTGACTTTGGATGCAAAAGATTTGAAGCCCATCAAGGAAAAAGCGCTAGAAAAGCTAGCCAAAGAAACCCATGTAGAGGGATTCCGCAAAGGCAAGGTACCAGTAGATGTAGCGAAAAAGTTTATTCCAGAAAACGACCTCAATGCTGAAACGGTAGATGCCGCGGTGCGCTCTACCATAATAGGTGCTTTTGCCGAAAACGCTAAATCACCACTAGTGCTGCCAAGTGTAAATGTCACTAAGTACGTACCAGATGAGATAGTAGAATATACCGCTACGGCAGACATAGTACCAGAAGTAAAGCTAGGTAGCTATAAAAACTTAGGTGTAAAAAAGCCTGAAGTAAAGACCACCAAAAAAGATGTAGACGAAATACTAAGTAACCTAGCGACATCTTTTGCCGAGAAAAAGGCCGTGAAACGTGCTGCGAAAGAAGGCGATGAAGTAATAATAGATTTTGTAGGCAAAAAAGATGGCGAGGCTTTTAAGGGTGGCTCTGCCAAAGATTACAAGCTTACACTAGGGTCGCAGACTTTTATCCCAGGCTTTGAGGATGGTATAGTGGGACACGAGCCAGGTGATAAGTTTGATTTGAAGCTAACTTTCCCGAAAGATTACGGCGTAAAAGAACTAGCTGGCGCCAAAACTGTGTTTGAAGTGCTACTCAAGCAAGTCAACGAAATAAAGAAAGCAAAAATAGACGACGAGCTAGCCGCTAAGTGTGGGCCGTTCAAAACTTTGGACGAGCTAAAAGCCGACATAGAAAAAAATCTTTCTGCACAAAACGAGCACAAGCTACAAGAAAAATACAAAGACGACCTGGTAAATGCACTAGTAAAGAAATCTAAAATTCCCGCGCCAGAAATACTAATAGATGACCAAATGCGCATGATAAAAGAAGATGTGTCGCGCAATGCCGCATCGCAAGGCATGAGTTTTGAGGATTTTCTTGAAAAAGCCGGTGAGACTGAGGAAAGCTGGGAAAAGCAAGCCCGCAAAATAGCCGAAGCGCGCGTAAAAGCATCCCTTGCCCTACAGACCCTCGCTATGGAGCAGAAAATTACCGTATCGGATGATGTGGTGGCCGCCAAGCTCGCAGAACTACGCGATGTGTATAAGAAATCTCCGGATGCACTAAAAAACTTAAAAGACCCAAATGTCAAAATGGATATACGCAACCGCATGATTATAGAAAAAACACTAGATTTCCTAGTAGATGCGAATAAATAATAATAATTATTTATAAAAAATAGCCCTGCGGGG
>JAZNGO010000071.1:0-4027 GCA_045576515.1 Candidatus Nanosyncoccus sp.
CGTAAGTTTACCCCCCCCCGCCACCCCCCCCCCCGCCCCCCCCGCCGGAGAACCCACCGCCGCCGCTACCGCTGCTACTAGACGACCACGAGCCACCACTACCTCCAGACGAGAACGAAGAGCCACCATAGCTAGTAGATACGGTAATTGACGAGGTTACATCCCTCACGATATTCGCAGAGACAATACCATTTAGCACATCGGAGCTAATTAGCCCATCTATTTCCTCTATTTCGTAATATTTTTCAAGCTCTTCCGCCCAACTTTCTTCTACATTAAAGAGGCTCGCCCAAGGCAAAAGCTTCTCATAAAGTTTTACGATGCCCTCTTTAGAAATGTCCACACCATCTACGGATTGCAAAAACTTTAACCTATCCGCCTCTGCCATCTTAATATACATTTTCATACCTTCTAAGTATTTTACCATCCTTACTCCACGCTCGGTATACACCTCGTATTTACGGATTTTTGCATTGATTATTGCATTTACTATTATCCATACGACAATTAGAATTCCCGCCACAATTAGTAGGTATGGATCACCTACCACAAAAGAGGTTTCTATTGCTTTTTCGTATTGCCAATACAGCCAGCCGATTGGGAACATGGCAAAAGCCAGTAACATCGAAATCATAAAAAGAACCGTACTAGATGTTGATTTTTTCAAACTTGGGTCGTTAAAATAGCCTCCTTCCTCCAGGGTGTCTTGGGCTGCGCTAGAGTATTTTCTGGCGCACTCTGCCAAATAGCTCGAAGCCACATGTTTTTTTATAGGAATTTTTTCGCCTTTTTCGGCACCACTTTCACCAAATAATATATTTATTATCTGCTGTTGCGGTTCGGTAAGTTCGTCAGGGCCTACATTCAGTAGCAGCAGCCAATCATATTTTTCTCCCTCTACCTTCTTTATAGTCACTTTTTTTGTTATCGCAAGCTCGAGTAGGGTCGCGACGTATGACCTTTTCTGCCTTTTGGCACACAGTAGTGCGCCCTCGGCTACATTTATCTTTTTGTCCTCAGGGGGTTGATATTGTGGCGTAGCGAATAGAGATTTATAATAATCGTATTGTGGCTTGGCGAGTTTGCACCATTTCCTGTATTTTAGAGTAAGGAAAAATGCCACTACTGCTACTTCGGCTAGTAGCATCATTACTAAAATATAATTTTTCTGTATATGCACTGCGAAAGTTTCGGGCTTAAATTTTATTACAAAAGTAAGGTTTTCATTGGTCAAATAACCTTTCTTTCCGGCCAAGGCCCCCGTAGCAAAGCTAAACCCATCACTGGTTGAAGTGATAGTACACCTATCCTGCCCCTTTTCGTTAAGCCTACCCACAAGGCACGACGCGTCCCCATCTATATTGTTATAGATATCTTCTGTTGCGTGAAAATTCGCCGTCACACTTCCAAAGCTCTGTAGCCACCCCGAGCCATTAGTATCCCAATATAGCTCCTGAAACACTTTTTCTGCACCATCCATGCCGCTAACATTGTTACCACTTGCGTCAAATTCCGTAATTACATTTGTAAAATCATACTCTAGGGTATATACCTGCTCGCCATGCACATATTTGTTTGCGTTGCCTATATATACAGTATAATATGTGCCATCATCTGTAATCTTGTTGATAGGCTCTGGCTCGCCATTCCTCAATACGGTAAGGTTTAGTGCAGCTTCGTCCGCCACTATCCTATTGTGCCCTCCCTGGTTGACACTAGGTATTGTGCGCGTAATACCATGGTTTTGGTTAAAAAAATTTGGAAATACCGCAGTCAATACTTCCTTTACATGCAACTTACTTGTGCCATCCTCTGCTTTTGTCAGATAATAATCAGCTGTAAAATCCTTAAAACTAAAATCTTGCACATCGGCAAATGCATTGGAAATGGGCATAAAAATTAGCATTATCGCTATGCTTATAAAAAATTGTTTAAGCTTCATAATTCTATCATATCACACTTTATGATATATCGCCGCCACGGTAGCATCAACAAACTTGCCAGGATTATACATATTCATGGCCATTATTTTGGTGGCTAGCTCCCCACTCCACATAAGCATAGGTGAATACCCAGATTCCCCCAGCGACACTGCTTTTACTACGCCATTTCTTGCTACTAATATCTGTCCATTATGTAGTGTCACTAGTCCTACAGCATAGCTCAAGGTAAATTTATGCAGCACCTCTACCACCTGCACTAGCGACTGGCTTAGTAGTAGCATCTTAGGGTAATACACTGCACGCAGCAGCTTCTGTAGTTGTGCCAAAGACCCCATTATAGCAATATTCTCATTTGCAAGTAGCTTCTCTGGGCTATTTTCGGCTGCTACATCTACTGTATCACGGGTGATTAGCAGTGGCTTAGCGGAACTTTCACAGGCGCTTGCTACAGCTTTGCCGGTAATTGTATTTTTGGACAACTCCCCTGTTATTAGGCTATAATCCGCGGTATTTATAGCATCCGCTATTCCCGCCTGCTCCGCAAAACTTCCCGCCGTAGTGGCCGGCAAAAACACAAAGTTTGGCATCGGCGGCAGCTTTGGCTTTAAAACCTCCGGCAGCACTACTCTTACCATTTCCACCGGGTAGTTATTAGCCAGATATTCCGCAGTTTTTACCTCTGTACGAAAATTTTGCGCATTCCCGCCAATAATATTTACTGTGCCCTGTTTTTGCTCGGGCAAGTTCCAGTACATATCTTCGTATGGGTTTTTCTCTATTTTTTCAAAATATTCCATTATATATCCAAAGTTATAGATATGGGGCAGTGGTCCGAACCCATATATTTTTCGTAAATTTCGGCTTTTTTTAGCTTATCTTTAAGGGCGCTAGATACAAAGAAATAATCTATCCGCCATCCTACATTGTTTTCGCGTGCGTGGCCCCAGTGACTCCACCAGGTGTAGCGTTGCACTTCCGGATACATCACGCGAAAAGTATCTACTAGTCCAGCTTCTATCAGCGCGCTAATTCCCTGGCGCTCCTCATCGGTAAAACCAGCATTGTGGCGGTTGGCCGCTGGGCGCGCCAAATCTATTTCGGTATGCGCCGCATTAAAATCTCCACATACCACCACTGGCTTTTGCTTTTCTAGCTCTTTGAGGTATTTTTTTACCGCTGGGTCCCACTTCTTTTCGCGTAGCGCCAGGCGCTCTAGGCCTCGCTTGGAATTTGGCGTATAAATATTCACTAGGTAGAATTTCTCAAATTCCGCTGTTTGTACTCGGCCCTCTGCCAGCGGGTCGCCATATTGGTCGGCAAAATCTGTAGCCGTAGGTAAAGTATTGTTTATGGAAATAGGCTTTATCTTAGTAAATATCGCCGTACCGCTGTACCCTGGCCGCTCGGCCGAATTCCACAGTTCCTCGTACTGTGGCAAATCTATTTCAGCTTGGCCTGGTTTGGCTTTTGTTTCTTGTAGACACAGTATGTCTGGCTGTTCCGCCGCGATGAATTCTTGCAAAGCGCCTTTATTAAGTACCGCCCTTAAACCATTTACATTCCACGAGTATATTTTAAGCATATCTGCCCCTTTCTATGTCACGCTTTTTGATAGTCTCGCGTTTGTCGTATTTTTTCTTACCTTTGCCTACCGCTATCACTAGCTTGATATGCCGCCCGCCACCTACTAACTTTACCGGTACTATGGTGGAGCCAGCCACCTTTTCGCGTTCCAGCGCAATTATTTGTTTGCGCGTAGCCAGTAGCTTGATATTGCGCGCAGTTTCGGCGCCAAGGGTGAGATTGTTTAGCCATAGCTCGCCAGCACGTATAGTTACGAAAGCTCCCTTTAGCTGCACATGGTGGTCGCGAATAGCGCGCACCTCCGGCCCAGCTAGAGCCATGCCTACAGTAAGTTCATCGCCTAGCTCGTAATCATACCGCGCTTTGCGGTTGACCGTTACCATATCTGGAGCTTTTTTCTTCTTCATAGAGTAATTATACCATATCCACTCCATATATTTTTCTGCGCAAACCACAAGCTCTATGCTATAATATAAACATAACTAACCACTCGTACATCA
>JAZNGO010000072.1:0-8825 GCA_045576515.1 Candidatus Nanosyncoccus sp.
AGCGCATTACTAGCCGTCAGATAGAGGCAGCTCGTCAGGCGATTACACGCTACCTAAAGCGTGGTGGTAAAATCTGGATTCGGATTTTCCCACACACACCAGTATCTAAGAAACCTTTGGATGTAAAAATGGGTTCCGGTAAAGGCGAACCACAATACTATGTAGCCAAGGTAAAAGCTGGTACTGTGATGTTTGAGGTGGCTGATGTAAGCGAGGGGCAAGCTAAGGAAGCTTTGAGACTCGCATCACATAAGTTGCCAGTAAAATGTAAAATTATAAAGAAAGAGGAGTTTTAAGATGGCACACACTTTGATAGGAACTGTGACTTCTGATAAGCGCGATAAGACCATTACCGTCTCCATTGTAAGTCGTGAAACTCATCCACTGTATCGCAAGCAGTATACGAAAACTCGTAAATACACTGCGCATGATGAGAAAAACGAAGCTAAGGTGGGTGACCGCGTAGAAATAGCGATGACTCGGCCTTTGTCCAAGACCAAGGCGTATACGCTAGTAAAAATAATAGAACGGTCACATGGTACTGTAGAGCTAAAAGAAGACGTCAACAAGGCTTATGAAGCCGAAAAGATTGGTGCAGACCAAATAGCAAAGGCCGAAATGGAAGCTGCCGAAAAGGAAGCCGAAATAGAAGCTAAAGGGGAGGAAGAATAATGATACAGCAAGAAAGTAGACTAAAAGTAGCCGATAACAGTGGCGCTAAAGAGCTAGGTGTTATCCGTGTGCTTGGCGGTACTAGGGCTAGGTATGCACGGGTAGGTGATATTGTGACTTGCTCTGTAAAAGAAGCTTCCCCTACTGGTAACATCAAGAAAAAAGCTGTGGTACGTGCTGTAATAGTACGCACGCGCCAACCAATTCGTCGGCCAGATGGCTCTACGATAAGGTTTGATGAAAATGCCGCAGTACTAGTAAACGATGACAAGACACCTAAGGGCACTCGCGTGTTTGGACCTATTCCTAGAGAGCTACGCGACCTTGGGTTTAACAAGATTATTAGCTTAGCACCGGAGGTACTCTAAAATGGCACAGAATCTAAAAATCAACGACAAGGTAGTGATAATTGCCGGTGACAACAAAGGCAAAGAAGCTAAGATAGTAAAAATAGACCGCAAGGCTGGCAAGGCTTGTCTAGAGGGCATAGGTATAGTAGAGCGCCACATGCGCAAATCTTACCTCAACCCTGCTGGTGGCAAGAAAACCATCCATGTAGGTATAGATTTGTCTAACCTCAAGCTAAAAGAGGCAGCTAAGTTTGAAAAACTAGATAAGAAAGCTAAAAAGAAAGGAGCTAAATAATGGCGGAAAAGAAAACGGCTACTAAAGCTACTGCCAAAAAGACTACCAAGTCTACAGCAGATGCCAAAGTACAACCACGCCTCAAGGCTCTCTACAACACTGAGCTTAGGGCGAAG
The DNA here is from genome assembly GCA_045576515.1 of Candidatus Nanosyncoccus sp. Lineage (GTDB taxonomy): Bacteria > Patescibacteriota > Saccharimonadia > Saccharimonadales > Saccharimonadaceae > Nanosyncoccus. Next base: position 1,434 of record JAZNGO010000072.1, read on the forward strand.
CTCAAAAAGGAACTTGGACTAGACAATATCAACCAAGTGCCAGAGCTAAAAAAAGTAGTAGTATCGTGTGGTGTAGGTAAAAAACGTGAGGATAAGAGATTTACCGAAACAGTAGCTCTTACTATCGCAAAAATTACCGGCCAAGCGGCTACATCGAGACTCGCGAAAAAATCCATCGCAACATTTAAAATTCGTAAGGGTATGGGTGCGCCAGTAGGCTACCTCACCACACTACGCAATGACAAAATGTATGAATTTGTGGATAGGCTAATAAATATAGCTTTGCCACACGTACGGGATTTTCACGGCGTATCTCGCAATGCTTTCGATAAGCAGGGCAATTACAACCTAGGGCTCAAAGAGCAGACTGTGTTCCCAGAGATTACTTTCGAAGATGCAGCGGCTCTACATGGCCTAGAAGTAACGTTTATTATTAAAAATGGTTCAAAGGAAGGAAGTACTAAATTGTTAGAACTTTTCGGAATGCCGTTTGAGAAGGAGGGTAAGTAAGATGGCAAAGAAATCTGCAGTTCTCCGTGATGAAAAGCGGCGCAAAATGAATGAAAAATACAAAGCCAAGCGCGCAGAGCTAAAGGCGGCGGGTGATTTGGAAGGTTTGCAGAAGCTTCCACGCAATGCTTCGCCTACTCGGCTTAAAAATCGTGACATGTTGGATGGTCGGCCACGTGGCTATATGCGCCAGTTTGGCCTATCACGTATTAATTTCCGGGAAAAAGCGTCGAAAGGCGAAATACCTGGTGTAACTAAGAGTAGTTGGTAAGGAGGAAGGAGAAAAATGTCATTACAATCAACAGATCAAATAGCAGACCTTATCACTCGCATACGTAATGCGATAATGGTAGGCAAAAACGAAATTCTCGTCCCTACTTCCAAGCTTAAAGCACAAGTGGTGGAAGTGCTCAAGAAAAATGGCTATGTAGCCGACTATGAAGTAGTAGAAGGTAAGCCACGTGGTATGCTAAAAGTTATCATCAACGAGCCTGGTATGATAGCCAAAATCAACGAGATTTCCAAGGTATCTAAGCCAGGGCGTAGAGTATACTCTGCCGCTGATGAGCTTCCAGTAGTAAAGTCTGGGCGAGGTATGGTGATAGTATCTACTTCGAAAGGCCTTATGAATGGGCGCGAAGCGAAGAAACAGCGGCTGGGTGGTGAAATACTAGTGAAAGTCTGGTAAAACCATATAAAATAGCAGATATTGTGAAATATCTGCTATTTTTGTGCTGAAAGAACATCACATCGTGGCGTAGGTAAATAGCAACCAAAATAATACTTTCGGGACACGTTCGCCCGGACTGTAGTTGTGCGGAAAAGGCCCTTACTTACATATTTTTCTCAGCGATAAAATCTCACCAAGATAATTTTTACACCACTAGGCGGCTTTTCGCCCCGGGACCATCCGGGCTCTCAAGCCGTAGAGTTGTAAAAATTATATGGGAGATTTTACATGCTTCGAAAAATAGTAGATAAGAGCCATAGAAACCGTCACTACATACAAGGGGGATGACTGTTGTAAAAATACAACACTTTTTTTGCGCAGGCGATGGCGCTTGTGGTATAATGGTATTGCTAAGTTTTATCATTATCCGGAATGTTTTATTCTAAGGATGATCCACGTTAGAGACGGCGCCGTAAGGACATCGTCGTGGATCCATTCTGGAGATATGATGAAACTTAGCACCCTTGCGGTGCCATTTTTGTATAGAACATGAAGATTATATAGAAATGCTACCCCGTACATTAAATATTAACTTAATTAAGAGTGCTGATTATACATTTTAAGTTTGCAGGGCCTGGCACTCTCACTCTCTCTCGGGGCGCGTCCAGCCGGCCCATCGCCATGGGCGGCTGGCGCTCCTCCTCGCTTTGCCAAGCTCCGGACCCCCTTCGATAGGGTGATGAGTGCCACCCGCAAACTATATATAATATATAGTAGCACCAGAAAGGAACAATTATCTATATGGCCACCGTACCAATAGAAATCATCATACAGGACGCAGAGGGTCCTGTCACACCTACTCCAGAATCTGGAGGAGAAACAAACATAACAGTACCGGATACTGGTACTATAAGTAATGATGGAAGTAATAATGGAGGGATAGGTTCTACTATTAGTATTATACTTCCTATAGTAATAGCAGTATTAGCACTTAGTGCTATGGTGGCATTACTAGTACGTAGACAACAGAAACGTAAAAGCAATATTAATGCCAGCATTAGCAAGAAAGAAAAACTAGCTACAGTAGCATCTAGTACCATAGCTATACTAGCAGTTACAGTACTTATAGGTAACTTAGTGTTGCCAGCTACTAAAGCTGCTACGAGTGATATTACAGATGGTATTACTCCATCAGAAGATAAAGTAAGTATAATAGTAACTAGAGATGGTGGAGCAATAGAAGCAAGTATAGAAAGTACAGCTACTATTACTTCTACTAGTGACTTTGGCTACAAAGTACTACTATCTATGGCAGAAGGAGTAGAAACAAGTAATCTATACTTAAATGGTGATGTAACTAGTGAATACTATATAGCTCCAGTGGAAGTAAGCGATGATGAAAGTGAAGCAGAAGGAACGATACTCGCTGACAATACTTGGGGCTATGCACTTACTGAAGATGGTGAATACAGTGCAATACCACTATTAGCTAATGCAGCTACAGTAGCGCAAGGTAATGAACCAGTAGAAGATGAGAGCTTAAGTATATACTATGGCGTAAAGGTAAGCAGCGCTCTACCTGCTGGTACATATAGTGGGGGAGAGATAGAGTATTCATTAAAGCCATCTACTGGCTTTCCAGACTCACTAGTATATATGCAGGATATGACACATGATATTTGTGCAGCTGCTCCTACTCCAGGTAACCAAGTAACAGACCCAGTACCTACTGCTACGCTAATAGATAGTAGGGACAATAAAACAACCTATACTATAGCTAAGCTTGCAGATGGTAAATGTTGGATGACACAAAATCTAGACTTAGACATAAAGACAGATGGTTCTATTATATATAACTCTACTAATACTAACCTTACTGTAGCTGGTAGTGGTGCTTACGAAAATGGTTATACTGTAGAAGATGGTGTTATTACTTGGACTCCGGCTAATGCTACGATTGATTTTACTGGTGATACTGTAGAAGGATGGCAAAGTAGCAACACAGCTCCATATTCTGCTAATCCTGGCGATGTATATTACTATACTTCTGGCAGCGATGCAGATGATATACAATATAATTCATTGGCGGAATGTGTAGCGGCTAATCATACTGAAGAAGACTGTAAACATTATCATGCTGGTAACTACTACAACTGGTCTGCTGCAGTGGCTAGTAATGACACTAGTAGCTTAACTACACAATATGATAATGCTGCTAACTCTATCTGTCCGGCGGGGTGGAGGTTGTCAAGAAATAGAGTAAATGCGGATAGTGCGATAGCCAACAATGAGCAGGCTATTATGATTTCCAGTTATGATAATATTCTTGGGGATTATAGTCCTTATGGTCCTCCCGGAGGCTCTTACGATTACTCATCTGATGGTTTTGAAATAGTTCGCACTAATCCATTATGGTTATCCCGTTCGGGGCGGGTTCATCCTACTCATGAACAGTATGGTAATTATGGGTATTATTGGTCAAGTACCATTACTGAAGCTTACTCTAGTTATAATATTGGGTTTGATTATGACGATTTATACCCGGCTAAACCGTATGGTAGGAGTGCAGGCGTGTCGATTCGTTGTGTGGCGGAGTAGCGTAGGGATTGCGTACATTAGTTAAAAGCTAAACCCCGAGCCTCGCTCTAATAAGCGGGGCTTTTGGCTGGGGACTTATCGTAAAATAGCTTAAAATAATCTTGATTTTTGTGATATTGTGCGGTATAGTGAAAGTATTAAAGGAATGTGAATGGTGTTTGGTGGGCGCCCAAACACATTTTTAACGTAAAACTAATAACCATAAGGAGGAAAAATGGTAAAAAAATCTTTAATAAAAAGAGCGAGTTATATAGTGGTAGCTTTGGCTTTAATTTTTTCGGCAGTGCCTTTTGTGCCGAGCGGTGAGGCGCTGGCTGCTGGCTGTGAAGAATTAGACCAGAGGAGCGAATTGGATAGAGCGGTCGATAAAAGCGGGAAAATAGTACTTTGTAATGATGTGTCGGGTGAAGGTAAAGTTGATATTAAAAGAGATAGAGTAATAGAGATTGATTTGAATGGGTTTACGATTGGCAGTGGTATAACAATAGAGGTTTCAAATAAGGCTAGTTTAACTATAAGTGATAGCGTGGGGAACGGGAGTTTTGACGGGGCATTTGATGTAAAAGGCCAAGGAGAACTAACTATTTTGGGCGGTACCTACAATAGTAACCTTGGTAATTATGTGCCGCAGGGTTATATCGTAGTGGATAATGGTGATAATACATATACAGTAAAGGCACGGCCACAGATAGTAGAGGCCGATGTAGCGGCTCCTGCTTCTGTTACTGTGCGTGAAACCGAAACTTATGACCTAGGAAGTGAAATAAAATTAGCAGATGGTGTAGAAGGTGAAATAAGTGGAATAAGCCTAGAGTCTGCAAACAGTAGTATTGCTAGTGTGGCAGGGAATATTGTGAGTGGCATAGCTAGTGGCAATACCGAAGTTACTGCTACGGTATCTGTGTCATCTTACGGCGTAACTACCAGAATACAAAAAACTATCGCCGTAGAAGTAACGCCTCTATTTAGCGACTTTGTGCTAAATGAAGAAACTGATGGCGTAATAAAGATAAAAGAAGGCGCAGGAACTACTCTTAGTATAAAGAGCGCAGAAAAAGTAGATTCTTTAAGTAATGTAAGAATATCTAGCGTAAGACTGGTGGGCAATAGCACCTTGGTGCGTGTGCGCAATGGGCGAATATCGGCGAGCGCGAGGTCTGGCGTGGGTACTGCCAAGGTGGAAGTGGTCGCAACCTATACTAAGGGTAGAGAAACTTATACACTAACTAGACAACTAGATGTAGTGGTAGAATCGGCGCTAACAAGTGCGACAGTGCGCGATATGTATGGTGATACCGAGTATAATGCAGCAAACGGAGCGGAGCTAGAGATTGGAAACAACAAAGATTTGAGAATTGTTATTGAGGATAGCAATAATGCAGCGGTAACATATGCGGTAGAATCTGACAATACAGATGTAGCAGAAGCAAGCTTGCGTGGTAATGGGACAAGCTTTAGGGTAGTAGCCAAAGCTGTAGGTACCGCCAACGTAACAGTAACCGTGGCACCAAGAAATGCCGTAAACGGTGAGGGTGCCAAGCAGGTAACGTTTGCTGTAAAGGTAACTCCAGCACTAGAATCTATAAGTGCAGAAAATGTAGTGATAGATCAAGGTGAAACTGGCCAAATAGTGGCGGTAGCAAATGATGGATTAATGCCAGAGTATATTTATACAGAGAATGCGTGGCCAGGCAGGGGTATTTTAAATATAAATAGTGATGGCAGCTTTACTGCTAGAGATGGTAGATATGGTGAAACTACGGTAACTGTACGAGCAAGACAGAATATGTTTGTCAGTACTACTGTAAATGTAAAAGTAAACCCAGTCTTGAGTGAAATAACTTTGGCAGAGGATGAAATAACTGTATACGAAGGCGACACGGCTCAAATAGAAGTAGCAAGCGTGGTGAATGAGGCGATTCGTGATGACGTGACCTGGAGCTACAGTGGATATGACCATAGTATTATTGGTATGGGTGGTACAAATAAAATTACACCGCGCAGAGATGGTACTACTACGGTAACAGTAACTGGTACTTATGTATCACCAAAAGGTAATACTTATACCGCTACAGCTACAGTAAAGGTAATAGTAAAGTCAAAGCTTGAGAGTATTACTGTAAAAGATATAAATGTAAAAGTAGGTGAGAAAGCTAACTTTGATATAGTAGTAGAAGCAGATGATGTAACTCCACGCTATACTTACGAATATAGCGACAATACCATTGCTAGAAACAGTCGCACTGGTGGGGTAAGGGCGCTTAAGGCTGGTGATACGGAAGTAACGGTAACTGCAAGGCATTTTGGTAAGACTGTAACTGCTACTGCTATGGTGCATGTATACGAGATGGAAGCACCTACTCGCCATCATTACTATGGTGCTACAGGGCAAGTATTTAATGTGCATGTAGGTGATAAAAATACCAATGCATATACAAGAGCGACTGTAGATACGCCATGGGGAATATTCGTGATGGGTGATAATGTTATGGCGATACTACCAGGTGTATATACGGTAACTTATACAGACTATATGGCGGATGGTACCGAGGTGGGTGAATATACAGCTGAATTTACAATATTTAATGTAGAGCGCGAAACAGTAGTAGTACAACGGGGTGAAACAATAGAGCTGGATGGGCACAGCGAATGGAACACTACTAGCGCCAAAGACGAGACTACTGGACATCATGTAAGAGTAAATAGTGAGGGCAAGGTAGTATTTGAAACTGATGATGAAACTACGCTTGGCGTACATGATGTCGCGATGAAACATATGTTTAGATATGATGTGCGTGAAGTAGTGAAAGAAGTGACAGTGGTGGTGTACGATGTAACTGCAGACCCAGAAAGTGATCCGGAAGGTATCACTGCGGATACTTTGAAAGAATATATTGAAGGAATGTTTAGTGGCGTGACTTCAGTAGAAGAATGGGCAGCAAGAATGCAAGATATACGAGAAAAGTTTGGCGATGGATTTGAAGCGATATGGTCTGTAGTGAATGTGAATGGTGCTGTAATGAGCGGAGATGAGATAACCACACGCGTAGAAGTAACAGAACTAGATGTAGAAGATGCGGATGCCGAGCTGGTAGATGCAGTGGAAGCTTTGGATGTAGATGGGGTAGAATACTATGATGTGTCGGTATGGATGGCAAGGAATGGTTATGATTTCGGTAGACTGCATCAGCTAAATAATAAGATTACCGTAGCGCTAGCTAGAGTAACCGACCCAGAATCTGGATATACACGCCAATACATAGTAGTGCGGCAGCATGATGGTGAAGAGCCAGAAGTATTAGTGGAGGGTGTAGATTTCTACATTGAAGATGGCGTACTGTATGTGATATCCGATAGATTCTCTACATTTGCAGTAGCTTATCGTGATACGCTCATACCAGCCTATGGTAATGCTGAGGTAACATACACCGTAAGTGCACCGGAAACTGGTGAAAATACCACGGAAGAAGGTGGTGCCAGCGCTACTAATATGGCTATTGTCATAGCTATGGTGACAGTGGTACTAGCTGGAGCGGCAGTATTTGCTAAACGTAAATAATGACCCACCTATAAAATAGAGGTAATAACACCATATATTATATATAATATATGGT
>JAZNGO010000073.1:0-9360 GCA_045576515.1 Candidatus Nanosyncoccus sp.
GCTAGTAATGCGCTCGTTGTCTAGTGACATTAGCCCATATTCACCAAAAGCCACAGTATTGCAGCGCGTAGCGATACCTTCGTTTTTGCCTTTGCGCACCTTGCGGTGTGCAAGCTTTTTTGGAATCAATATAGCCATACTACTTTTCCCCCTTGTAGATCCAAACCTTTACACCTACGATACCAGCAATGGTTGGTGCATGATGACAATAAAAGTCTATGTCTGCCCTTAGCGTATGTAGTGGCACCGAGCCATCTATAAACTTCTCACGGCGACTCATTTCTGCACCATTTAATCGCCCAGCTACCTCTATACGTACGCCTTTGGCGCCAGCATTCATGGTAGACTGAAGCGCCATCTTTACGGCACGGCGGAAATTCATCCGCTTACCTAGCTGGAACCCAATGTTCTCAGCTACTAGCTTGGCATTTAGTTCTGGCTTTTTTACTTCTTCTACGTTGATACGGATTGGCCCGTCAACTATTTTCTCTAGCTGTTTTTTCAGCTCATTGATACCTGCACCTTGTTTACCTATTACTGCACCAGCCTTAGCTGTGTGGATAGTAATAGTAGTAAGGTTGGCAGAGCGCTCAATGTTAATCCGCGCAATAGTTGGACGGCTACTATATCTAGCCTCTATTGTCTTGCGAATTTTGTCGTCTTCTACGAGCCAGCGCCGAAAGTCTGCTTTGCGGGTAAACCACTTAGAAGACCAATCTTTGCTAATTTGAAGACGGTAAGAGATGGGATTAACCTTCTGACCCATATTACTTTTTCTCCTTTTTCGCTTCTACCTCTGTTTTATCGGAACTTTCAGACGCGCTCTCTTTAGCTATCTTTTCATCCTTAGAGGCAGTTTTCTTTACTTTCTCTTCGCCGGCGACCTCGACGAATATATTACTACTAATCTTCTCATATGGAAGGGCACGACCACGGGAAGCTGGTACATACCGGCGCATCCGTGTGCCACTTGTTACCACTATCCGTGCAATCCGAATTGTTTTCGGGTCTATCGACACTTTGGAATTATTTAGTAAATTCGCGTTTGCCGATTCCACGGCTTTGAGTACTGCACGCGCAGCTCTGCGTGGTGTGTTTTCTAGTATTACTACTGCATCCGCTACATAGCGGTCACGCACCAAGCTAGCTACTACGCTAGTCTTGCGTGGCTGACTGTCAATACCTTTTTCATATGCATGTGCAAAGTAAGTTTCCGCCATAATTTACGCCTTTCCTTTCGCAGCCGCAGCTTCTGCAGCCTTTTTACCACCGTGACGGCGGAATTTACGAGTCGGCGCAAATTCACCCAGCTTGTGCCCCACCATATTTTCCGAGATAAACACTGGGACATGCACTTTACCGTTGTGTACAGCTATAGTACGGCCTACCATTTCTGGTGAAATAGTAGATTGACGTGCCCATGTTTTTATTACGGTGCGGTCTTCGCTGGAAAGCGCGGCTATCTTTTTCGCGAGCTTGTAGTCCACAAATGGACCTTTCTTTAGACTCCTCGACATTATTTCCTCTTTCCTTCGTGGCGACTGCGCACGATCATTTTATTAGTTTTCTTATTGTGACGAGTACGGTACCCTAGTGTGAGCTGACCCCATGGTGTGCGTGGCGCCTTACCACTACCATGTCTACCACCATCACCACCACCGTGTGGGTGATCTGTTGCGTTCATCACTACACCGCGTACTGTTGGGCGAATACCCTTACGGCGCCTTCTACCCGCAGCACCTATCTTAATGTTTTGATGCTGTACGTTCGACACTGTACCTATAGATGCAGCGCATCCTACTAGCACTTTGCGTACTTCACCAGATGGCATCTTTAGTGTGGCATAGCCATTTTCCTTGGCCATTAGCTGTGCACTAGCTCCAGCTGCCCGGACCATTTGTGCGCCTTTACCAGGAGTAAGCTCCACTGCATACACAAAAGTACCCACTGGGATATTTTCTAGTGGCATTCTATTGCTATCTTCTACTTCTATCTCTGTACCAGTCTTGAAGGTTGCGCCTTTTGTCATCTTGGTGTCAGCAATTACATAGTAATACACGCCATTTTCATCCTTCACCCGTGCTATACGTGCACTACGGTTAGGGTCGTACTCTATTTCTTCTACCGTAAAAGTCAAGTTCTCTGGCAACTTGTAGGTAATTATCCTATAGTGCCGCTTCACGCCACCACCACGGTGCCGTACGGTTATCCGACCTTGATTGTTTTTACCGGCTTGTTGTTTTTTCGCCTTAAGTAGTGACTTCATCGGCTTCTTTGTCGTAATCTGCTCAAAATCTTGAGTAGTTTTCTGACGCTGCGCCGGTGTTATCGGGCGATAAGCTTTAATTGCCATTATTTATTCTCCTTCCCTGCATTCTTGTCCGCCTTTTTAGCTTCTTTCTCAGCTTTTTTGGCTTCCTTTGCGCTGGTTTTGTTATCTTCCGGCTCTTCGAACACACGGATCGAATCACCCTTCTTTAGTCTTACATAAGCAAACTTCTTGTCCTTACGATGTGTAATGCCAGGATAAGCGTGCTTACCTTTGCTGTATTTGGTCTTTTTGCCATTGCGAATCAATGTGCGTACATCTGTAACTGTTACATTGAATTCTGCTTCTACCATCCGTGCTATTTCTTGCTTACCCATAGATTTCTTCACTGGAAATACATATATTCTATTGGTTTGCTCCAAATAACTCTTTTCGGTAGCTCTAGGTTCGAGCATTTTTAGCTTGATATCAGTATTCTCTGCCATCTTACTTCTCCTCTCCTAGTAGCCAGTTTTCAGCGGCCTTCAAGGCTTCGTTGCTAAATACTATCGCATCCGCATTCATAATATCAAATACGTTTAGATATGTAGCGCGCACTAGCTTTACATTTGGCAAATTATTAGTAGACCTCAGTACTTCTGGAGTTTTTTCTGCAGCTACGGCTAATACATTCTTGCCTTCTAGCTTCATGTCCTTTAGTACTTTTACCGCAGTTTTGGTTTTACCATCTAGCTGTACCTTGGCATCTAGTACATACACAGCCTTGTCCGCATTTTTCATGCTTAGAGCCTGTCGTACTGCTAGGCGCTTAGAATTCTTAGCTAGTTTCTTGGTAAAGTTTTCCTCGCCAGTGCGCCCAAATGCTACGCCACCATGGCGCCAAATAGGGTTACGAGTACTACCAAACCTAGCCCTACCAGTACCTTTTTGCTTCCATGGCTTTTTACCACCACCACGTACCTCACCACGCTTCAATGTCTTAGCGTGAGAGCTACGAGAATTAGCGAGATAACTATCATAAGCCAATTTTACCAACTCATGATTTTCTACATCTAGGCCAAATATGTCTTTGTTTAGTGTAGCCATATTACTCCTTTCCCTCCACGCTTACTATACCTTTTCTAGGGCCTGGCACAGCGCCTTTTAGCCCAATTAGGTTATTTTCCACATCAATATAAGCAACTACCAAGTTTTTTACCGTCACAGTATCGTGGCCCATCCGACCTGGCATTTTCTTGCCCTTAAATACTTTTTGTGGATACATCGAGCCAATGGAGCCTACTCTACGAATATTCCCCTTAAACCCATGCGTATTGCGAGATTCGTTAAAATTATGGCGCTTCACTGTACCGGCAAAGCCTTTACCTTTACTTGTACCAGTTACCGCCACCTTATCTCCTAGTTTGAAACTTTCGACCGTCAGCGTATCGCCGAGTTTCATCCCTTCTGGAATCACCTCTACACGGAATTCCTTCAGGACTTTAGGATTTATAGTTTCGCCAGCCTTTTTTACGTGGCCAGCTACCGACTTGCTCAGATTCTTACCCTGACCATAGCCCACTTGCACAGCGTTATAACCATCGGTGTCGGTGGTTTTAATCTGAGTCACTGCACAAGGGCCAGCTTGGAGGATAGTTACGGGAGTAACTACGCCATCTTCACCGATGATCTGGGTCATACCAATTTTGGTGCCGAGAATGACTTGCATCCTATTCCTTTCTTTTTATTAGTTTGTTATTATCCCGCCCTCTAGGCGGAGGTTAGTGACATTTTTGCCTCTGTACAACAGGCAAAACTGCACTATGAAAACTAGACTTTTAGGCCGGTTTCCTCCGTAGCTTCCCCTATAGCCACCTCAGACCCTACCTTATGTCTAGGTAACTCTTACATTATATCACACTTTTTACCCCCTGCCTAGCCCTATTTTTAAAAAATACCCCCAGCATCTCCACCGGGGGTACTCTCCTTTATGCAAGCTATTTTACTTCTATAAAATCATTCAATGTTTGTATTACATACACCATTGGGTCTTTTTGCACTACTTTACCAGTTAGCACCACGTGCGCGCCATCAGTCGGATATTCCGCCTCGGCATCAGCTATCACAAACTGCGTCCCAATTTTCTGCGTGCCTTCTTCATTTTCCTCTACCACACTATAAATAGTACCAGGGTGCGACACTAGGCCGTTAATTTTTACCACCTTTCCTTCCATCTCACCATTTTGGATACTTTTAGCCAAAGATTGCATAGCATCATAATCACCATATTCTACCGTTACATCCACATTTGCAAGGTCTGCAGCCACAAGGCCACTACTTGTTTGTGAAGTGCCTCCTTCTCCATTACCTTGGTTTGCCACAACTACTCCTATCATCACCGCTACTACCACTATCAAAGCAACAATTCCCACATACAAGCCTGTTTTTGGTTGTTCTTTTGTTTTTGCCATTTTTTCTCCTTTGTTATACCTCTATTATACATGATTTTTAGCACAAGTAAACATAATCACGAAAAAGGGCTCGCTGTAGCGAACCCTTCGTTTATAGGCTACCTAGGTCAGCTTTTAAGCTTCCATTCCACTTCGATATTGTCAAAGCGCATATGTTCAGCCCACTCCGTCAACATAACCACTATCATGGCCGGACTTAGCTCCTTTACACTTTTTTCGGCATAAACGCCAGCTACTTCCGAATTCTTCCACCTATATTTTCCGGTGGTAATAATTTCTTCTATCCGAAAGTACTCATCGTAAGAGAAACTGGGGCGTTTTCGGCATTTTGTATTCGCAACTTCGCCTATCAACACCGGCTCAAATCCAACTTCGTCTATGCTTGGCGCTTTATCGTTCGGATAATACACGGGCAGCACTTGAATTTTTTCAATTTTCAGCCTTACCCCGCAAGATTCAAAGAATCTCAGCCATTCCTCCACCTCTTGCTTTGCCATCGCAAAGGATTTTGTAATATACACTTTCACTCATATCATCCTCTCTCGTACTTTTAGCTTATAATTTACAACCTACGCTCCATCTGACCACTGTCGCGCAAATCCCATCTATTATCTCATCGAGACCTTTATATGTCAACCACCATAGTAAAATCCCCGGTTATTCACCGGGGACAACATCGCATGCTATAAAACCTTTATTTAATTTCATAGCCTCGTTGTGAAGTGCGGCCTCTATCGGGCTAAAAAACTTCGAATCTTGCCTATTGAAGCTTATCACATATCGCTTCTTATCGGTAGTCTCAATAAGGCACCTCTGCCGAATTCCCCACGGAATCCACAGCCTGTAGCACATATCGTCCCAAAGGGTCCATCTCGGCAAAATCTTCTCCACCCTTATTATGGCTTTTGTCCTTACTGGTTGTCCGGTTATCGGGCTAACGCCTTCAAAGGCTACATCTACCAGATTCTGGGCTCCATCCAGTATAGTAGAATGTTTATCGCCGACAAAATCCGCAAAGCGCCGAATAAATTCTTCACACTTCTCATTATCTTCAAGAGGCAGAAAAACAAATTCGCCCTTCACAATTTCGGTAGTACCAATATTAGTAATGTTCATTTTGCCGTCCATTATATAACCTCCTTATCTTTGTCGAGCAAAACCAATACTAGAGCCAACTAGCTCCATACCTAATAATACCACAAACCAGCCAAAAAGTCAACTATCACGCTTGGCCACCCCTGTTTAATTCGCCAGCATCGTCTAGCGTCCAAGCACAAACCCACAATCTCACACCCCAAGCGCATTATTCTCCTTAAGCCTATTGACGTCTACACTTTTTATATGCTATGATATAAACATAATAACTTAAGGAACCCTTTATGGAAAATTTCAACACTTATCCCACACCAAACACAAACGACGAAGCGTCTGCCCAATACGGCCCAGACAATGAGGCACCCACTCAATATAGTACCCCCGAAAAATTCGGCCCTACATCCGACTATTATGGATACGGCACCAACGAGCTTGGCCAAGACAACACTAAAGACGATGCAGAAGGTGAGTACATTGAAAACACCATAAACGATCGTGTTGACAATCTGTATGCACAAAATGAGGCCCAATTAGCAGCCGAAGATGAAGCAATGTGGGCCGATAAAGACGCTGAAGATCTAGCGAAAAAAGAAGCGTTGGCCAAAGAAAAACTTCAAGAGCAAATCAACCTAGCAGTAGACGAATATATCTCGGAAATCACCTCGCTCCAAAAAGCGCAAATGCCATCCAATCCGCAAAAACCTCAAGTTCCAGAAACACTACCGACACCTACAACAATGGAAACACCTACAGAAACCCCAGAAGAAAGCTCGGCAGAAACATCTGCTGAAAATCTAAGCACATCTATTGAAGATTTAGATATGCCAGTCGCAAATCCATTAAATCCTCTCGGCCAAAATACCCCTCAACAAACCACAACTCCAGAATATCGCACCATGGACAGCACACAGCTTGGTGTCACCGAACCCAATACTACGCAAAATGACATTAATTCCATAAACGACAATATCCCCCAAAATACCGCCCAAAATGTTGTTAATCCTATAACTCCCAATAATGTTTCCAGTCCTATTCAAAACTAATCCTTCCACCCCTACGACATAATTAAACCCCCGACATACGTCGGGGGTTTCGGGCTATTCACGCAAAAATTCTGCAATTGCCAGCCCATTTTTAATCAGTTTTTCCAAGGACTTGGGGGCAACTTTGGATATTTCTCTAAAATTGACCAAAATGTCATAATGAGTGACATTTTCTTTTAGCCAATCTTGCCTCAGAATTGCTTCTCCGGTAAAAGGATTATAGAAAATTGAAGCGATATAATCCTTTTTGCTATTCAGCTGGTCACCATGCTTAAAAGTCAATCTCAGGAAATCGGCTGATAACCCATTCCGTCTTTGCTGAACCAAAGCCCAAGCATACGCATCTGCTAATCGCCGTTTTTTTACTATCTCCAAGGCTTTATTCAGAATAACGAGTTCTTTACCAAGTACTACAACTTCCCCCACAAAATCAGCTCCTTTCTGGGAAAATATAAATGTACACTATGCTTGAGGGCACAAAATACCCCTACGCAACATAATTGTATCATAAATTATTAAAAAAGTCAATAACTAGCAACTATTCTTGCTATTTCTCCAAATACGCATCTATAAATCCATCTATTTTTCCATCTAGTACTGCCTCTGGGTCGGTGTCCTCGTACCCAGTGCGCGTATCCTTTACTAGCTTATAGGGCTGCAACACATAATTTCGTATTTGCTGGCCCCACCCAGCCGACTCGCCAGCCCTCAGCTCACCTATAGTCTCTGCATGCTGCTCTAGCTGCATCTGCACCAGTTTACCCCGGAGTATTTCCATGGCTTTTTCTTTGTTTTGTAGCTGACTGCGCTCATTTTGTATCGCCACCACCGTATTGGTAGGCAAATGCGTAATTCTTACCGCCGAATTCGTAGTATTCACACTCTGCCCTCCATGCCCACCGCTATGATACACATCTATCCGTAAATCTTTATCATCTATTACTACCTCTGTATCGGCCTTTATTACTGGCAGTATTTCCACCAGCGCAAAAGATGTTTGGCGCAAATTATTCGCATTAAAAGGTGAGAGTCGCACCAGCCTGTGCACTCCATGCTCAGATTTAAGTAACCCATAAACATTCGTACCGCTCACCTCATATACGGCAGTTTTTATGCCAGCTTCTTCGCCTTCGGTGCGTTCTAGTCTAGTAGCTTTTATTCCCTTTTTCTCAAAATACCTCAGATACATGCGTTCCAGCATTCCTGCCCAATCCATCGCCTCTGTGCCACCCGCTCCAGAGGTAATTCTTATTATTGCATCTTTTTTATCATACGCCCCAGTGAATCTTAGCGCTTTTTTAAGCTCCGCTAGCTGTGCCCCCATAGCATTTATTTGCTCTGCTATCTCGTCTCTCATGTCATCACCAGATAGCTCCATCAGTTCCTGCATATCATTTAATTGAGTTTTTAGTAGCTCGTATGGCTCTGTTTCGCTCTGTAGCCTTGCCAGCTCTTGATTTTTCGCCGTAGCTTCCTCTATATTTTTCCAAATATCCGGCTCTGCCACCTCTTTTTCTAGTTTAGCTATTTTCTGTAACTTCGCCCCTATCTCCATTTTTTCATACAATCTCAAAAATTCCGTTTGTAACTCCGCCAATCTCTTCATCAAATCTTGCATACCCCCCCATTATACCATACCCATTTTTGTCCATAATACCAAAAACATGTTTTAGCTATTGACTTTTTATTATGCATATGTTATAATGAGAGTACAGTGTGAAAATACTTACACTGTTAGCTACTTAATAAGCAGCTTAATACATCTATTATCTGGTAAGGAGGCTACCAAAATGAAAAAAAATTTAAAGATGTATTTAGGGACAAGTCGTCTGAGAACTATCGCTCATCGATGTGACAAAATACTGGGCTCTGGCCTGGTAACAGCACATTATGCCTGGTACGGCACATCAACCGGCGGAAGCGCATCGGTATGGGGAGAATTCGTGCAAAACTTCCTCGAGGCTTATCGAAGAGAATACTCAGCTGGTTTTCATCAGCTGGTAGCTGCGGCTACCCTGTTGAGCCAGTCCGAACTCTTCGGAATACACAATATGCACCACCGCAAAGACCACGAAGAATTCATGTTTTCCTGCAACCTCAATGGCATGTGCCAAATGGGCAAAGCAGGTAATTTCGACTATGTACCGATGGTAACAGTCGAGACTGAGATGGCAATAAAGAAAGCACTTCGCTGCTCGGCTTTCAGGGACAAATTCGTACTAAAAATCAAAGTCTGCGATAAACCCGACGGCGACCCTCGTACTGCAAAAGACCTCCGCATTACAGAGGTTAAATTCAAAATTCCAAAGTGCTAAACCCACTTGGCGGCCCCCGGGCCGCCATTTTAATATCTTATTTTTACACCTTTTGCCCCATAAAATCTCTATGGATTTTAAGTTTATAATTAAAAATTGAACCGGAATTTACTTTCGGTTCAATTTTCTTACTGGCCTCTTTTGTTGGACTTTTCTTATCCGGAGGAAAGTCCAAAGCGCCAGCGCTA
>JAZNGO010000074.1:0-20566 GCA_045576515.1 Candidatus Nanosyncoccus sp.
TTGTTGGCTTATATCAATAAGAAACCCGATGAGCCGATTAACTTAAGTTTAGTTCTAGCTAAAGATTTTTATGATAAGAAAGAATTATTATCCAAAATGGATGCCTACTTGAAAGAAGTTGAGGATAGGTTTGATAAATTATCTGACGAAGAAAAAGCCATAAGACTAAAGAGGGCGGAAACTAATATAAAATGGGATGGAGTGGAAGATTTAACGAATCTTAATGAGGACGAAAAAGAAGATAAGATTTATCAGTCTAGAATATTAAATGAGGCTTTTCTTGATATTGATTATGAATTAAGGGGTAAAGTATATTTTGAAAAAGAAAATTTAATACCTCTTCTTGGGACGTTTGGCTATGGCGCTGGTGGGGAAAGCTGGTTACATATTGCTTCAAATGAATCATCTATAGTAGACTTTTGGGCAGGCATAGGAATACTGGAAGTTAGAGATGACAAAATTATAAAACGGACTCTGTCAAAGAGGCAATTTGATGAAGTGAAAGATAAACTAATTAAAATTGAAATAACTAGCGAATTAGAGAAGATCAGTAATAATTATTCTTGGATATATGTTTATCCGGGGGTACTAAATTTCTAAATTTTTATTATTTGATAGCCAGTGGTTATATTCCGGCATCAAGATGGAAAACCACCTGCTTAATTCTTCTTTAATTATTGCTATTTCCTTATCAAATGTAGAACTCTTAGTCGTATTGTCCACCAAAAAGTCCTTATTCAAACTATTCAAACCAAAAGAATGTGATTCGTTTGGATAAGGGCTTATATTGTGTATAAAAGAATAAAGTTTTAGCTACTGGGTTGTCTATAACTTTAGTCTAGGAGTAATTTTTGAGAGTTTTGTAAATACGAAAATATTGTATATATGATATAATATGCTATATGATTGGGAAGCACTTTATAATAAGGAGGCAATGAGATGCCCAAGAAATATCTTATAGATGAGCCGGAAAAATTAAAACCGCCGAGGGTATTTATTTCGCCGGAGCCAAAGTCTACTTTTGTTGACAGAAATAGGCATCCTGATATGCGACGGAATTTAGGAAAATTTGACTATCAGGATTTTTTAAGTGAACGTTATAATGGTAAGACATAGTAAGGAATTGAAATATATTTACTAGGTTTATTCATGGGCTCCAATCTTTTCCCTGGAGTATATTGCTTCAGGGTTTTTATTTTTTACGTAAAATGTTGAATCATTCTTTGGTTGTAGTGCATGATGTCGGCCTGTAGTTTTCTTGGCGGTTTTTGGGTTGTATGGTAATATATAAGTATGAAAACGATTTTGACGGGACTTAGGACAAATAGCGTACTTACACTTGGGAATTATTTGGGGGCACTGCTACCGATGGTGAGGCTAGCAAACAAATATTCGAGCGATAATAATATTAATATTTTTGTGCCAGACTTACACTCTATAATTTCAGATATTGACGGGGATTTGCAGGAAAATATTATTCGCACGATAAAATATTATCTAGCGGCGGGGCTAGAATTAAATGATAACGTGCATATTTACCGGCAGAGTTATGTGCCGGCACATAGCGAAATGTGTTGGATTCTTAACTGTGTGGCTACTATGGGTGAGACTTCTCGGATGATACAGTATAAGGAAAAGTCCAAGGGGCAAGAGAGCTGTAATGTGGGGATATTCGACTATCCTATACTTATGGCGGCTGATATACTTCTGTACGATGCAACATATGTGCCGGTAGGCGAGGACCAATTCCAGCATATAGAATTAACGCGTAATATAGCGATGAGGTTTAACCATAGATTTGGTGAGATTTTCACGGTGCCAGCTAAGACATCTGAACAGGTGAAGTTTATGGGGGTGAGTGATGGTATACGAATACGGGATTTGTTGAATCCAGAAAAGAAAATGAGCAAATCTACCAAGGCTGAGAATTCCAAGATAATGTTAGATGATGAGCCGGCCAAGGCAGCCAAAAAAATAATGTCTGCTACTACGGACTCTTTGGCAAAGGTAAAATTTGATATGTTTAACCAGCCTGGTATTTCTAATTTACTACAAATAAAGGCATTAATAAGTGGTACGCCTTTACAAGATGTGATATCTGAGTGGGTGGGGGAAACACGCTATGGCACACTTAAGCAAGCGGTGGCAGATGGCGTAGCACAAACTTTGACGGAATTCCAGGCGAAGATGGCGGATATTTCCGATAGCCAAGTATATGAGCTGCTTGAAAAAGGCGAAAAGTATGCTAATGAAGTGGCCAATGCCAAGCTACTAGAGGCGCAAAAAGCCTTTCGCTTGAGATAGGGGTACACGCAGGGGTGGAAAATGGCTAAGATTGACTTTTTGCCATAAGTATGATATAATGAGGAGATATGATACGAACGGGGAAAAAATTTAGTAAACCAGAGATGTCGCGTGTAATAAATGGCGACAAGATATTGGCTGAGGAAGTAGAAAAGCCGGAGAAAATTCGGCTAGATGTGCTGCTTGGTGAATATTATAGTAGCTATAATAGGGCATCTTTGCAGAAATTTATTGAATTTGGGTTTGTGATGGTGGATGGTGAAGTAGCCAAAAAGCCGAGCCAAAAAGTAGAAAGAACTAGTAAAATAGATTTGAAAATTCCTACTACTATGAAAAATGCTGATTTGGTGCCGGAAGTGATATATGAAGATGGTAATGTGATGGTGCTAAACAAGCCGGCTGGGCTACTGTCGGTAGCACGGGGGCAATATTGCCCGGAAAATACATTAGAAAGATATGGACTATCGGTGCATAGGCTAGATAGAGATACTAGCGGTGTAGTGATGGTAGCCAAAAGCCCAGAAGTACAAATGTTTTTGAAAAATCAGTTTAAAAACCGCACTACGCACAAGACTTATTATGCGATAGTATCTGGCAAGCCAAAGCTAGATGAAGCGAAAATAGATTTGCCAATTGCTAGAGATTTGAAGCGTCCGACGACTTTTCGGGTTGACCCGAATGGTAAGGCTTCTGTTACGTATTTCAAAGTGCTAAAAAGTGATGGGGTGCATTCTTTGGTAGAACTAAAGCCAGTGACGGGGCGTACACATCAGCTACGGGTACATATGAAGTATATAGGGCATCCGATATTGGGAGACAGGCTGTATGGTAAAGAAAAAGCCGCGCGGCTGTATCTACATGCGCATAAGTTGTCTGTAGTGCTACCTGGGGGCGAAAGAAAGGTGTTTGAAGCGAAGTTGCCGGAGGAATTTGAGGATGTTTTTCGAAAAGATTGAAGAACTCCCGGACATAGCTAAGCGTGTAGGTACGGCGGTGTTTGTGGTGCCAAAAGATATGCCGGTAGAGATAAAAAATGCACTCGTGCTGCAGCCGGAAGGTAAGAGTGTTGTTGCTATAGAGCAAGTGCGTGAAGTGATGGGGCGTATAAATGTACGGCAAACCAGTGATATGTATGTGGTGATACGGCCAGCAGATATGCTAGGCGAGGCGGCGGCAAATGCTTTGCTAAAAAACTTAGAAGAGCCAGGCGATAAAGTGCATTTTGTGCTAGTGACAGACAGTCCATCACGGCTTTTACCTACTATCTTGAGTAGGGCTGCGGTGTATTTTTGGCGAAATGAGGTAGCGGTGGATGGCGGAATTAATGCAACTGACAAAAGCAAGGCTCTGGCCAAGCGGCTGCTAATAGCTAAGCAGGGCGAACTGGTGGACATAGCCGATGAAATATGCAAGAAAAAAGATGGTGTGCGAGCGTATGCCCTAGAAATACTGGGCATAGCTATAGAAATGCTATACAAGTCATATTTTCTTACTGGTAAAGAGGTGTTTGTGCAGAAATTACCAAAGTTTTTGCGAGCGTATGAAAATATTGCCCGAAATGGCCATATAAAATTGCAAATAGTATCCAACTTGTGTTAAAATAGTAGTATGGTTGCTATACTTACCATACTTGTTTTTACGGTGTATCTTGTTTTCTTTTTTCCAGTGGATGTTAAAAAAGAGAAGGTAGAAGAAAAATCACCTAAGTATTCTGCGCAAATGAAAAAATTATGGCAGATAGCGCAAACTGCTATGAAAGAGCGCAAGCCTTTTCGGGCAGAAAAAGCTTTGCTTACAATACTAAAGTTTGATGAGAAAAATGCCGCTGCATACAATAGGCTCGGTATATTGTATGCTAAAGGGCAAAAGTACGATGAAGCGGTGGAGTGTTTTGAAATAGCGCAATCACTAGACAACAACCCAGCGTCTATTCACAACGTAGGGCTAATATATCTAGAAACTGGTGCATATGAAAAAGCCGCGATGGCTTTTGAGCAGGCGATAGCGCTAGAGGGCGATGTGCCGGCTAGATACATTGCACTGGCTAAGGCTGAGGAAAAACTTGGACGCACCAAAAAGGCTGTAGAGGCACTGGAAAATGCCTATGAGCTAGACCCGAAAGCAGCAGTGCTGAGACAGATACTGGCAATATATGAAGATGCTGGCGATACGGAGGCGGCTACGGCTACTACGGCGCGGATAGAGGCGCAAATTATCAAAGATAATGCCGCCAAGGCTAAGCGTGCGGCGCGGGCTAGCATGGCGAGAAAACGCAAAATTACCGCTGATGCAAAGGTTAAAACTAAGGCGGTAAAAAAGCCTACAGCTAAGCATACTAGCACTAAAACAGCCCCTAAGATAATAAAACCACACGTAGGTAGAAAAAGAGTTTAGTGACAACGCTATAACTGAGGCAGCTACTTGACTATAGGCTTTAACTATGGTATATTTTTGGTAGTAGCAGGGGCTAGGTTCGTTAATTTTGTATCTCAAGATGGAGGTGGGATAATGCTGAAGCAACAAACGATAGAAAAAGCTCTAAATAGCGAAGATGCACGAATAAAATGCGTGGGTGTAGGTAACTGCAAGGCTAATCTTGGGCTCACGCATGAGTATATTGATAAACTGAGAAAATCACATGACCCTAATAAAAGGCAGGCAGCAATGCTGGCTTGTCACAGAGATGATGTGCCGTATGAATGGGTGCTTGAAGGCCTAGGCGACTATGATGTTTTGGTGAAGGACGCCGCAGTGCGAGCGCTGGAATATCATAGCAATGTACCGGTAGAGCAAATAGAGAAGCTGCTTCGCTCTGAACTATGGTATGAAAGATATGCTGGAGTGAATGCATGTATTGGCAGTGTTTTGCCTGTAGGTACTATTCGTGAGTGGGCGGGCTTTAGCACGCTAAAGCCTCTGCCGGCGATTTTTCGCGATGCTGCGGCTGCGGCTTGCATTGACAACACCAGCGTGCATTATAGAATGCTAGAGCGAATAATGCATGAAGCCAAAACTGTGCATGCTAGAAGGCTGGCGGCGCGAGCTTTTTACAGGCGTGATGTGCCGGTGGATAGGATAGTGTATTTACTCCACCGCCCGAATGAATGCGCATAGTTGGCGGGGCTATATGCTTACTCTACTGACATGGCTGTTCCGCATATCGAAATAGGTGAAAAATTGATTTCAAAGAATGTTCGTGTTCGGAGGGTAGCTTCTACTGTATGCGATAAGTCTAGGCTAAAAACATTACGAGTGGTAGAACCCGCGAGGCAGGTATACAAAAAATGCGCCAATGGCGTAATGGTAGTGGCTTCTATTCCAGAAAAAGCACAAGTGCGTGGCAATCAGCTGTATGGGTATCGTACTAATACGGCGGTTATCGAAGATGTGATTGGTAGCTTTTGTGGAGAGCCGGTAGGCGTGTCGTTGTATGACCATACTGTGGAATACCGTATAGGCGATATAGTGGAAGTAAATGATTTTGATTTTAGCTATGAGTCTATGGGCACTGGGTTTCATTTTTTCAATGAATATGAGCGTGCGAAACATTTTTGAGATATTTAGGCGAGAAGGGCTCGTGATAAGCGGGTCCTTTTTAATTGCTAGAAAGTAGGAATAGGTGTATAGTGAATAGTATATAAGGAGGAAAATGAGTCACGAAATAAAATGTCCTAATTGCGGTAAAATGTTTGCAATAGATGAGTCTAGCTATGCTGAGATTCAAAACCAAGTGCGTAACAATGAATTTAACCATGAGCTAGAGCTGAGGCTTCACGCTATTAAAGAGGCAGACACCAAGGATGCTGAGATATCGCGCCAGAAGACAGTGAATGAATACGAAAGTAAGCTTAGCGCTAAAGATAAGGAAATGGCTAGCCTAAAAAGTGAGCTTGAGAATAAGATAAAAGATTTGGAGGGCAAGCTTAGTGGTGCAGATACAGATAAGAAGCTAGCGGTAGAATTAGCCACCAAGGATATGGAGAAAAAGCTTAGTGATTCGCAGCTAGAGCTTAAGACTATGACTATAGAAAACCAAAACGCTTTGGCTACGGTAGAAGATAAATACCGGTATAAAATAAATCAGCTTACCACGGAGCGAGATTTTTATAAGGACCTCAAGCAGCAGCTAAGTACCAAGATGGTAGGGGAGACTTTGGAACAACATTGTGAAATGGAATTTAATAAAATACGGGCTACTGGGTTTAAAAATGCATATTTTGGCAAGGACAATGACGCCAAAAGCGGTAGCAAGGGGGACTTTATATATCGTGAAACGGACGATGATGGTAATGAAATAATCAGCATTATGTTTGAAATGAAGAATGAAAATGAAACTACGGCCACAAAGCACAAAAATGAGCACTTTTTCAAGGAGCTAGATAAAGATCGGATAGAGAAAAAGTGTGAATATGCCGTGCTGGTGTCGATGCTGGAGCAAGATAGCGACTTTTATAATGCCGGGATAGTGGACGTGTCGTATCAGAGTGGGTTTGACAAAATGTACGTGGTGAGGCCACAATGTTTTATCCCTATTATAACTATTCTTAGAAATGCTGCGCTCAATACTATAGAGGCCAAGGCGGAGCTAGCACAAATAAAAAATCAGAATATTGATATCACTAATTTTGAGGATAAGCTGAATGATTTTAAGGTTAAGTTTGCGGTAAATTCGGATAGGGCTACGGCGAATTTTAAGAAAGCCATAGATGATATAGATAAGAGTATTAAAAACTTGGAAGATACCAAAGAGGCACTACTTAAGACTATTAAGAACTTTGATGTGGCGAATGGTAAGCTGGAGGATCTAACGGTAAAGCGGCTGACACGTGGCAATAAAACAATGACAGAAAAATTCGCCGAGCTAGAGGCTGGTAGGTAGGGAATGTAGGCATTATTGCGGAATTTGCTGCATTTTGGATGCAATAAAAAACACCTCGTTAAGGTGTTGGAGCCGCGAACGAGATTTGAACTCGTGACCTCGTCTTTACCATAGACGCGCTCTACCAACTGAGCTATCACGGCATATATCTATAATACCACAAAACGTGGGAAAAATAAATCTTTTTCTGAGAGTGAACACTATTGTTTAAGATAGGATTTGGTTAAAATAACTTAACAGGGGTGGGTATATGTAACTACAGGGGTGAGTAAGGTAGAAATATGCTGCATATGCTTGACAAATTGGCTGATGTGTGATATAATGGTAGTATCAGTTGGAGAAATCTAACTGAGGTAAGTTAAGATAGTGATATATTATTAGAAGATGGGGAGGATTTTCTGATGAAAACGTTAGGTATTTTGTTCGCGGTATTATTGGTGCTTATTGCGCCCTTATCAAGAGCTGGCATAGGCAGTGCTACATCTGAGTCTGAAACAGGTACAGAGGTAGCGGTCATAGCTACCGAACCTACGGAATCCGTTACCGAGGCGGCAACAGAAGCGACTACGATATTAGCTACTGAGGCTGCCACTACGCAGCCAACTGTTCCTAGTTCTACGCTGGAGGAAGCTGAAACAGGGCCAGCTGAGCCCACTGCTCTGGATGTATCGGAATCAGCGTATGCTGAGACTGGGTATCTTGAGTGTGCAAACGCTGAAATGGTAAACAATTATACTACCGGATATTCTAATGGATATTCGGACTACGATCGAGAACTATTGGCTAGGGCGATATATGCTGAGGCCGGTTGCTCTTGGATACCTGATGATGTGCAACTCTCTGTGGGGAGTGTAGTGCTCAATAGGGTTCAGAGTGGATATTACCCGAATACTATAGAGGGAGTCCTCTATGATCCAGGGCAGTATGTGCCGTCATCGCTCTATGCGGCTGAGCCCGACGAGAGAGCATATCGCAATGCAGATGTATTGCTTAGTGGTGGCTCAACATTGCCTGCCAATGTGCTTGGTCAAAATGGCTGGGGTATTGGCGATGAAATCTACGACACCTATTATGATGAGGTGTTGGGGACTACCATTTACTTTACCTACATTTATTGACCTTGATAGAGCTCGCTTTGGCGGGCTCTTTTTCTTGATTTTTGGCATGAGATGATATATAATGAGTATAGTGCTGGAATCGTCTAGTGGCAATGACAAGAGACTGTAAATCTCTCGCCTTCGGGCTTCGTAGGTTCGAGTCCTACTTCCAGCACCATTTTTTGTGCAAAGTATTCGTACGGACTCGGACCTTCGGTGCGAGTCCTACTTTTAGCACTATTTATTTGGGACATTTTATTTTCCTAATGTAAAAAAATATAATCCCCCAGGTAGACTGGGGGATTAATTTAAACATTATTTAAGGTGTTTTTTATTGTATTTGGACTTGCCGAAGCCGAGAATAAGCCAAAAGATGTTTGGTACGAGAATAATACCAATGGTGTACCCTATACCGTGACCAAAGACTTTGGCGGTGCGGTAAGCGTATTTGATTTCTACTACTATGGCGAATATGCATACTGCTATAGAAAGAATGAAAAGCAGTGGATTGCTATAGTATGCTAAGATTTGATCTAAGCTTACGTTGGGTCCATAGCCTGTTGCTGTAGAAATAATACTCATTAGTACGCCAAGGCCTATCATGGCCCAAAACCACCCAGCCATGTCTACTATTTTGTAAAGCATGTATACATTGTAGATAGGGATAAGTGATTTCCAGCCCTTTTCGCCGGCTTTTTCTAACATCTTCCAGCCAGCTATTACTAGTAGCACATACCACACTAGTACGAATATAGTGGTGGATACGATGATGCCGCTGACTATGCCGCCCGCTAATGCTGCCTGCTCTGGTGTTAAAGTTTCTATGCCCATTTATGTCTCCTTTATTAATTATTTAAGTACATTATAGCATGAGGATTATGCTAAATGCAAGAATTTAAGAATTATGCAACAAAGCTAATTATGTAGCCATGCTAGGTATCGTGTTTTTAGTGGTGATGACTATGCGGTGGGGGAAAAATAAGCAAAATAGCAGACCTAAGAATAATACATCCGATGATAATACTAATATAAGCTTCGATGTCTATGCCCCATATAATATATATTAGAGCAGATAGTAATACTGCTCCACTAATAATGCTATCATTGATGGTTTCTACGCTGCTAGCGATGAGGGTATCGGAAGCGACTTTGTGACCGGTGTGCTTAAGAAAGCGACCGAGCAAAAGTTTGCCGACTATGCTAGCGCTAAGTACTATAATAATAGGAATGGAATATTCGGGTTCTTCATGGGTGGAGAGTTTTTCTATGGATTCAAATAATATATGTATACCTACCACTGCAATGATTACGGCAATAATACGGGCGCCGATATGTTCTATTTTGGCGTGGCTATGGCTGTATTTTTGGCTGGTGCCGAGTTTTTCGCTTACTATAACAATGATGCCGGAAAGAGTATCGACAAGCCCGTGCAATGCATCAGACATAATAGCGATAGAATTTGATGCTATGCCGATAACCACTTTGAAAATAGCGAGTAATAGATTTACTAATATAGCAATAGCTCCGGCTTTGAGCACGGTGTGGGAATGGTTGCGGGCTGTTATTTTGGGTGCTGTCATATACTATTCATTTTAGCATAGATTTGGTATAATGGAGTAAGTAAATAAGAGGAGGAAAATGTTTAGTTTGAAGAGTAGAGTAGCAGTAGTGTCGGGCGCTTCGAGCGGGCTAGGGCAGCAAATGGCGCTTGCACTTGCGCGACAAGGTGCAGACCTTGTGATACTGGCGCGGCGAATGGAGCGGCTAGAAGAATTCAAGCCAAAGCTACTTAAGGCTGGTGCCGGGAAAGTGTTAGCAATAAAATGCGATGTGACATCTACTAATGACATAAATGCTGCGGCCGAGGCTACCGAAAAAGAGTTTGGCAAGGTGTATATATTGCTCAACTGTGCCGGTTCATCCAAAGATAAGGGTGTGATAGAAATGACAGATGAAGAGTGGGATTTTACCATTGCTACAGACGAAACAAGTGTATTTAAGATGACGCGAGCTTTTGCTAAAATAATGCAGAAGAATAAATACGGGCGAATAATAAATATAGCATCAATGTATGGGCTTGTAGGTAATACTGAAATACATACAGTGGCATACCATACTTCAAAAGGCGCGGTGGTAAACTTTACGCGTGCAGTGGCTGCTGAGCTCGCTACGGATGGAATTACCTGCAACGCTATTTGCCCTGGGTATTTTTATACCGAGCTTACTACAGCGGTGCTAGATACACCACGTTTCCAAGAGTTTGCCAAAACACATGTCCCTATGGAGCGCTATGGTAAGCAAGGTGAGCTAGACGCTGCAGTGGTATTCCTCGCATCGGAAGAAGCATCATATGTTACTGGAGCTATATTGCCAGTAGATGGCGGGTACACTTGCATTTAATGCTAAAATTGCCCATCTCGGTAGTTTTTCAGCTTTGCTCTATCAACAATAGCGCTTCAGCTGAAGAAACTACCAATCTAAACGATTTTGGCTATTAAATGTTACTGTGTGGTGCTAAAATTGCCCATCTCGGCAGTTTTTCTACTTTGCTCTATTAACGTATGCAACTATACTATATATAGTGTATAATATATTTTATAAGGAGAAATTATGAAAACCAAGTATAGTGGTACCAAAACAGAAGAAAATCTAAAAAAGGCACTAGCCGGTGAAAGTGAAGCGCGTAATAAATACGACTTTTTTGCATCGAAAGCCAAAAAAGATGGTTTTGAGCAGATAGCAGCAATATTTGCCGAGACTGCGCTCAATGAAAAAGAGCACGCTAAGATGTGGTATAAAGAGCTTCATGGTGGCGCAGTGGAAGATACTGCGGTAAATCTTGAGGCTGCGGCGGCTGGCGAAAATTACGAATGGACCGATATGTATGCTGGGTTTGCCGAAACTGCGCGTGAAGAAGGGTTTGATGAGCTTGCTGAGAAATTTGAAGGTGTGGCTGCCATAGAAAAATCTCACGAAGAACGTTACCGCAAACTTTTAAAAAATGTAGAAGATAAGAAAGTATTTTCGAAAGATGGTGATGTAATATGGGTATGCCGTAATTGTGGCCATATAGTAATAGGTAAAGACGCACCGGAAGTGTGCCCTGTATGTGCTCACCCGCAAGCATATTTTGAAATTAAGCCAGAAAACTACTGACCTAGGGTTGGAGTTGTTTGGTTATAAGATATTTTATGGTGTAAATATTGACATTTTTTGTAATCTGTGGTATAATGTGTAAGATAGAGTATGTGCTAACGCGTTTACTCTAGGTATTTTAACTTTCTAGACTATGTTGTAAAAAAATCTATAGGAGGGTATAGACAATGAAATTTAAATTTACCGGAGAGAAAAAGATAGTTGACGGAGTAGTCGTGAATCGCATATGTGCGACGCAGAATTTTTATTTAGTCAATGCTCGTGCTGGTCACAAGTATGACTTTAGGAAATGGAAAAGATTTAGAGGGGCTTACTTAATTGAAATTAAAAGTGGCGCTTTAGGTGGTTGGCTAGAGAGCATGGATAATCTGAGCCAGGATGGTTTGGCTTGGGTGATGGACGATGCGTGCGTTTACGGTGGTGCTCGTGTGAGCGGAGCGGCGATTGTTTGTGATTCCGCGAAAGTTTACGGTGGAGCTAAAGTCCAGGATTTTGCGCTAATTAAGGATGAGGCGCAAGTGGGCGATGGAGCATCGGTTAAATGTTCTGCGACGATAAGCGATCATGCGGTGGTTAAAGGTGGAGAAATTGTCGATAGCGCAATGATTTTTGGCTATGCCGATGTGTTCAATGCCTCTGTGGAGGATAATGCAGTAATAGGCGGTAATGCCTATGTGCACAATGATGGAAATACTGACCTAGTCGTCTTAGATCGTGCTATTGTGCGCGACAATGCCAAGATAGTTTGTAGTGCAGGAGGAGCTTATATTTATATTTATGGAAGAGTGATAGAAAATGCCCGGATTGGGAACAACGTGAGTGTAGGTCGTGATGCAATCGTGAAGGGATATTCAAGCTTGTGTGGATGTATTGATGTAACCGATGATGCTGTAATTTGTTTTCCAGAGCAGAAGGGTGAAGCATGGCAACATGATTGTTTATGTAGTGAGATACCTGCAGTACTTGGCGAGAATGCCTACATACTTGGCGAGCGTGACTTGATAGCTTTTGATCTAACCTTCAACTGCGACAGGCAATGCATATCTTTCTATCCGGATAAAGAGCGCCGAATTTATGCGAAGATTATCGATGAGGGCGTCGGTACCCCGGCATTGTTGATAGATAACGAGGAGGCACTTGAGCAACAATTTACTGACTGGTATGACAATTGTCATAGGAGTACTTCAAAAGAGGCTACTGTCGGTCTTCTTATGGGGATGTGCAGATATGCAAAATCCTATTTCGAGCGACTAGAATTAATGGTCTAGATAATGAGCCTGCTGAATAAGCAGGCTTATTTTTTATGGAGCCGCAAGAGCAGGGGCACTTTTGCTCCACTCAAAAAAGCCGTCAAAAATGCAAGCATTTTTTGCTTGCCTTTTGTTCGTGGAGCCGCAAGTCGGACTCGAACCGACGACCTGCCGCTTACAAGGCGGCTGCTCTACCAGCTGAGCTATTACGGCATAAGTGTATTATATCACACTTTTGTGCTATAATAAAGTCATGGATATAGTGCTTGCGGTAATAGGTGCGGTAATAATAGTTTTACTTATGTTTGTGGCGGTGAAAATTAATCGCCCGCAAGGTGAGCGTAGCTATAAATTGCTGGAAGAGCGGCTTATACGCATGGAGGGTGAACTCACCAAAATAAATCCGGCTATAGATAGGAATTTCCGAGAAAATAGAAAGGAAATAGCGGATAATTTGGAAAGGTTGCAAACTGGCAATGAACGCAAGCTGGAAGAAATGCGCGAAACGGTAGATGAGAAACTGAAATCTAGTGTAGAAAAAAGGTTTAATGAAAGTTTTAAATCTATCTCTACACAACTTACGCAAGTGTACCAAGGGTTAGGCGAAATGAAAACATTAGCTACCGGTGTGGGCGACCTCAAAAAAGTAATGGAAGGCGTGAAAACGCGTGGTATATATGGTGAAGTACAACTCGGGGATATTATTGAAGATATTTTGAACAAATCGCAATACGAAGAAAATATTATTACTAAAAAAGGTAGTAGCGATAGGGTAGAGTTTGCGATAAAAATGCCAGGCAAGGATGGCGAAAACACAATATACTTGCCGATAGATAGTAAGTTTCCGGTAGAGAATTATTCTAGACTAATAGCAGCATACGACAGTGGTAGCAAAGCAGATATAGAAAAATACGCCAAAGCACTGGCAAGTGATGTAAAGGAGCAGGCGAAAAAAATATCTACCAAATATATAGACCCACCTAAGACTACTGATTTTGGCATAATGTTTGTACCTACGGAAAGCTTGTATGCTGAAATATTGCGCGTGCCGGGGCTGTCTGATGAAATTCGCCAGAAATACCATGTATCTATTACTAGTCCATCTACTTTGCCAGTAGCGCTAAATGGGCTACTAATGGGCTTTAAGACGGTGGCGATAGAAAAACGTTCTGCAGAAGTATGGCAAACATTAGGTGCGGTAAAAACTCAATTTGGAAAGTTCTCAGAGCTACTTGAGGGTGTACAGAAAAAGTTACAAGAATCTGCTAATAAAATAGAAAATGCGAAAACCACTTCGCGACAAATAGAGCGAAAACTTAAAAATGTAGAAGAATTGCCGGAAACTGAATCGGTGAAATTGATTGGCGAAATATAGGGATAGCCAATTGTAGTGAATGGTGTGATGGTGTTGCACTGTGTATAGTATGCTGCATTTTATGCAGCTACTAAATAATTCTTTGGCATTAGAATGTGCGGAGCTGGTCGAATGGGAAGAGGCGAAGAATAACTGGGCCAATAATACGGCAGTAAGGTATAGTGCCGAGGCCATTTCTCGAATCCCACGAATTGGAGCCTTCGCGGTTGTCGCCGGAAACAAATAGTTCGCCTTCGGGGACGATGGTATCCACTTCGCCAGAAGTGTGTTGTTTTGGACCATCAGTGTCGGAAGTGCGCCATTCATTATCATATACAAAGCCATCTGGGTGTTCATTATTGTAAATAGTCATAGTGCCATCTTTTACGGTAACGCGTTCGCCGGGGAAAGCAATTACGCGTTTGATAATGTATTGGTCGCTAACGTTGGAGGGTAAAGAACATGTCATGGGATGCTCTACGCCTTGGGCTTTGTATTCGGCGACTTTGGCTTCATCTTCGTTCATGAATACTATGATTTGCCCCCGCTCTGGTACATACTCCTGGCCTAGGAAATGCGCCCAAGATACAGCGGCGCGGTTGACTATCACGCGGTCATCGCCATGCAAGGTGTTTTCCATACTACCACCGACAACATTGTAAGAGCGGTATATAAAGGTATTCAGAAACAAAGTACCTAACACGATGATACCTACAAAAATACTAAGACTAAGTAAATCTTTAAGTAAGGGATGTTTTTGAAAAAATTTTGGTTCCATGCTCACTATTATACCATTTTTAAGTTTATTTTAAAATAAGTGTTATAATATAAAGGTATGGCAGATTATGTATTAGTAAGGAAATCAAGAAATATAGCAAGCAATATGGTGCATGTATTTTTGAACATACTGCTAGGTGTGGGCGCAGTACTGGTGACAGTATTATCGGCAAGTCCGGTATTGGGGCTGCTGCTAGTGCTAGTGTCTAAGTGGCGCGTGTTTGCGGTGCGGGGGCGGTACTGGTGGCTAAATGTAAAATCAAATTTGGTAGACATAATAGTAGGAGTAAGCG
Organism: Candidatus Nanosyncoccus sp.; assembly: GCA_045576515.1. GTDB lineage: Bacteria > Patescibacteriota > Saccharimonadia > Saccharimonadales > Saccharimonadaceae > Nanosyncoccus. Next base: position 15,111 of record JAZNGO010000074.1, read on the forward strand.
TAGTACTACTTGCTTATTATGCGGGGCCATCGTTACTACCCGTGGATTTCATATTGGCGATATTTTATTGCATATGGCTAATAGTAATAAAGCCAATGTCATCGGAGCGGGCGGCGCAAGTGCAGTCGCTGATGGCAGTGTTTTTGGGGATGAGTGCAGCAGCAATAATGGCAGCAAATTTGAATAGCATAGTAATAGTATTAATAGCTTTTATGGTGGGGTACGCTGCAAGCCGGCATATATTGGTACAAAGTAGTGATAAAGATTTTACGCTTACTACTTTGGTGTGCGGGCTGGTGTTTGCAGAAATAGCGTGGCTTTGTCAAACATGGTCTATAATATATACTTTTGGCAATACTGGCATACGGATACCACAGATAGCAATAATACTCACTATATTTGCATTTGTATATAATTATGCACGGCAGGCAATGATTCGCTATCAAGATGATTTTAGATTTAAGCACATACTAGGGCCAGTAGTATTTGGCGTAGTAACGGTGGGCATAATAGTATTATGGTTTAGTAATCCAATATTTAATATATAAAGGAGGTAAAAATGGATGACCAACAAAACGGTAAGATTTCTGAAGCGGAGATTACAGAATCCGTGGGCGAAGAAATAGTGGTGCAGGATAATGCGGCTGCACCGGCAACAGACGAAGTTGAGCCTAGGAAGGCGGATGAGAATGTTGAGAACACAATAGATAGGAAAGATTGTATATGTGTTAATGGTGGTGCATGCAAGTGTGTTGAGCACTCTGGAAAGCGCAACAATACTGCAACTATATTAGCCGTGATAGCGTTACTTATGGGTGGCTGTGGGCTGGGCTTAGGTTGGGTGGCTTATGAAAAAGCAAGTGCACCTATAACCTTTCTTGGTAGCGGTACAGATGGCAACTCGGCGAATTTTGTGGAGGGCTCTATAGCGGAAATAGCGGAAAAAGTATCTGCTAGCGTAGTATCTATAGTCACGTCTACTAAGACCACGAATTTCTTTGGGCAAGATTATGAATCTGCGGCGGCAGGTACTGGGATAATAGTTACTGAAGATGGGTATGTAGTTACGAATAAGCATGTAATTAACGGTGCCACCAATATAACAGTAGTGCTTGATGATGGCACTACCTACGAAAATGTAGAGCTGGTAGCCACCGACCCACTTAATGATGTGGCTTATCTCAAGATTAAGGATGTATCTGACTTAGCGGCAGCTACACTGGGCGACTCTAAGACTATTGGTGTGGGCCAGCAGGTAATGGCGATAGGCAATGCTCTTGGACAGTACCAGAATACCGTAACGGTAGGTGTAGTGTCTGGGCTAGGGCGTTCCGTAACTGCGTCAGATGAATATGGCTATAACACCGAAACTCTTACCGATATGATTCAAACTGATGCCGCTATTAACTCTGGTAATTCTGGTGGGCCGCTAGTAAATGCGGCGGGTGAAGTGATAGGTATAAATACTGCTACATCTTCTACTGCGGAAAACATGGGGTTTGCTATACCTATATCGTCTGTAAAGGGTATGCTAACGCAACTTACAGAAACCGGTTCGGCTGAGCGTGTGTATTTGGGGGTGTATAGTACAGAGATTACGCCAGAAGCAGCCAAGGCGTATAATTTGCCGGTAAGCTCGGGCGCATATATATACAACACATCTTCGTATTCAGCTATTGTTAAAGACAGTCCAGCAGCTAAGGCGGGCCTTAAAGACAAAGATATAATTACTGCTATAAATGGCGTAAAGGTAGGTGAGTCTGGTTCACTGGCAAACTTACTCGGTGAATATAAGCCCGGTGATACTGTACAGCTTACTGTGATTCGCGAGGGTAAAGAAATAGCCGTGAATGTCACATTAGAGGGATACAAAAAGTAGGACAAAACCGCGGGTTTCGGTATGTGCGAAGCCCGCTTTTTGTGCATAGTTAATGATAGCTTTATGCTGGCAAGGGTCGGCTTCGAGGACAAGGTATGGAACGTGGAGTTTGGCGGCCTGCGTGATGAGTTCTTTGATAAGTGCTAGGCCGTGGTCTTTGGCATAGAGAGCTTCGGCTGGCTCGTAGGATAAGGCTTTTTTATCTAGCCAGTCCCAAGTTTCGTCTACATAGGGTAAATTTGCCACTATGACATCAGGGGTAAACTTGACTTTTTCAAGGAGGTGTGATATAATGGTATGTATAGGGGCGCTATGGTATGTAGCGTTTTTTTGTGCTATTTTAATAGCTTTTTCTGATATATCAGCAGCGTAGACTGTGGCGCGAGGAAGCTCTTTTTTGATAGTGATAGCTATGCAGCCAGAACCGGTGCCTACATCTACTATAACAGGTGCTTTGGGTAGTTGGCTAGGGCTAGGCTTTACTCCGGGTAGATATGGCTTACCGGCTAGATTTAATACGGCATCAATAATTTGCTCTGTTTCGGGGCGAGGAATTAATACATCGGGAGTAACAAAAAAGTCTCGTCCGTAAAAATCTTGGTGTCCCATGAGATAAGCTTTGGGAGAATTACTCTGTGGAGAGGAGTCCGCGCTCATGTTTGGTAAGCTCCATGATAAGGTCGCTAATGTCCCCATCCATTACGGCAGGGATGTTGCTACGGGAATAGTGGATGCGGTGGTCGGTGACGCGGTCTTGAGGGAAGTTGTAGGTGCGGATTTTTTCGCTGCGGTCGCCGGTGCCGATGAGAGATTTGCGGGCTTCGCTAGCGGATTTTTGCTCTTCTTCCTTTTTCTTTTCTAGAAGGCGGGAGCGGAGAATATTCATGGCTTTGATGCGGTTTTGTTGCTGACTTCGCTCGTCTTGCATGGCTACGACAAGGCCGGTGGGAAGGTGTGTTATGCGTACGGCGGAATCGGTGGTATTTACGCCTTGGCCGCCGTGGCCACCAGAGCGGTAAATATCTATGCGAAGGTCTTCGGGATTGATAACCAAATCTTCTTCGGAGGCCTCTGGGAGTACGGCTACGGTGGCGGTGCTGGTGTGGATGCGGCCTTGGGACTCGGTAACAGGTACGCGTTGTACGCGGTGTACGCCACCTTCAAACTTGAGTTGGCCATAGGCATTGTCGCCAGTGACTTTAAAAATAACTTCTTTCATGCCGCCGGCTTCGTTTTCGTTTTTGGAGATTAGCTCGGGCTTGAGATCGTGGGATTCGGCGTATTTGGTATACATACGGTAGAGTTCGCCAGCAAAGAGGCTAGCCTCATCACCACCGGCGCCGGCACGGATTTCGATAATGGCGGGCTTATCATCAGCTGGGTCGCGGGGAATAAGGAGCTCCTCGAGGCGGGCTTTTGCGGTAGATATCTTTGCCTTTAGATGCTCAATATCTTCGCGGGCGATAGTGCCTAGCTCGGGGTCATTGACTAGCTCCTCGGCTTCTTGTAACTTGGCTTTGTCACTAGTAATGGTAGCATTTAGCTCGATAACTTCGCGGAGAATGGTAGCACGTTTGCTACGGGTGGCAAAGTCTGGGTGACTATAAGCATCTGGCTTTGCTAGAAAGTCTTCTATTTCTTGTAGTTCTGTTTTAATTTTTGTTAAATCCATGATATAATATATTATACCATATATTTGGATCCTTAGCTCAGTTGGCTAGAGCGTACGATTCACATTCGTAAGGTCACAGGTTCAAGCCCTGTAGGATCCACCACAACTCTGACTGCATGTACTACCTAGCTTTGGGTAGTATTTTGTGCTATTGCACTATGCCGGCTCGGATCTACGGTGCGAGCCCTGTAGGATCCACCAGGAAAAAAGTCTTTATTCAAACTTTTGGCTTGATAAATGCGAAATGTTGAATAAGGGCTTTTTTAGTAATGAGAGTAAAATTACGGGCGCGGTGAGGCGCCCGTAAAGGGTGTGGTTTGCAGAAATTTTGGCAAACTACTGCGCTACACAGCGGACAGAGTAACCGTAGCTCCTGTTACCGTTGCTAGCTGGGTAAACGCTACCGGAACGGAAGTACAGGCTGTACGCGCCGTTACTACTGCCGACCGTACTAGACCAATAGTAACCGTAGTAGCCGGTATCGCCAAGCGAACCGTCGCTGACGCTACCAGACCGAGCTAGCCACAAAGGCGCTGTACGGATAGCATTAAAGCCACCACTTGCATAATTGTAGTATGGGCATAGGCCGCCACAGCTACTTGGGCGTTCCCCGATGATAGTACCATCGTATCCACTAAGCAACGTATTAAACTCATTGTTGGTAAACTGGTCACTACTTTGTGGGCCATTTGGTAGTTCCCATCCAGCAGGACAAATAGAAGTTGCAACATTAGTGTACTGCTGAGTAATTGTTGAAGTGTCTTTAGTAGCTACTGCTGCAGACCAGTTGTAGTAGTTACCGGCATGGTTCTTCATACTACAATCTGGATGCTCTGCCTGACAATCCGTTAGTGAAGTATACGGGGTATCATTATCCGTATCACCAGAGCTATAGTAAAATACATCGCCTGGGTCATAAGAATACGGATTGTTGTTGTTATTTTGCCAAGTATCAGATGATAAATTATCCTTAGCTATAGTAGCTCTTGTTGGTGTCCAAGTAGTACCTGCAGGGAGATTAGTGTTGGTAGAGTTGTACACTATAGAACCATCAGTCTTTATGTCTAGGTCTAGGTTTTGAATCATCCAACAGTTACCATCAGCTAGCTTGGCCACTTCGTAAGTATTGTTGTCACGGGTATCTGTAAGGGTAGCGGTAGGTACTATAGTTTCTGTACCGCTTGGAGTGTATACCGCGTCACAGATAGCACTAGTCATACCTTGCATGGTGGTTAGCTCAGCTGGGAAGCCATTATAGCCCTCAATATCATAGGCTATTTCTCCACTATATACACCAAATGGCATGTCTTTGTCTGCTTTCACGGTGTAGTATACAGTGAATTCGTCACCTTGTACTGCGCTAGTATTCTGTTGAGCCATTAACGGGTCAGCTGCTAGTGGCATGGCTTGCTCTGCGCCATCATCCAAGCTATAGCCCCATGAGTTGTTACTAAGCCCTACACGGCTAGTGGGAACAAAGTAATACTGGGAACTTGTATCGCCGTCTAGATATAGATTTGCATTATCTCCAGCCATAGACATGAATATTTTGTAGCCAAAGGTGGTGTCTGTAGTAGCATATGACACGGCTTTGGTACTAGCTACAATAGTAACATCATCATACCTATTGGCGATGATTTGTATTTTGTCTGGAGTAGATAGTGCTGTGCCTTCACTGGTGGCAGCATTAGTAGTAGTCATAAGTAGTTGGCCTACTAGTACCGTAGCTGCTAGTACTGCTACTGTGCTAGCTGTGGCAGTGGCAAAGTGTTCTTTCTTGGTAGCTTTGGTTTTGGTATTAGTTTTCTTGTTTTTATAGTATTTATGTATTAGTAATGTAATAATACCACTTAATGCTAGTGCTAGTATTACTACAGATACTATAGATACTGTAGCAGTAGGGCC
>JAZNGO010000075.1:0-7230 GCA_045576515.1 Candidatus Nanosyncoccus sp.
GCATTAGTACCGGGTAATCTTTCTTAGGTATAACCTTGATCTTCGCAGTGTATTCGGGGTGGTCAATACACCAGTCCACCACCATGCAAAGCTGAGCAACAACGTCTGGTCGCCCCTCACCATTCGGATTCTTTGACTCCAGTAGGAGTCTTTTTTGTTGGGGGATTCGGACCTAGTGTGCGGCGGTGCGAATCCCACCCGACTCACCATCATTTGAATCAGAAGCCGCCTATGCGGCATTTTTCTTGCTTCGCTCTACCATAAGTAGCACTTCAGCAAGAGAAAATACCACCTAGACGGCTTCTGATTTCAAATGATTATTGGAGAAATAGTTTTTATTAATCTGACGCCTTTCATCTTCGAATGATATTTGCTGTTGTATAGATAAGATGTGCTTCGCAAGAAGAAAAGACCAATCTATCGGCTTTCGAAAGCGAAAAATGATTTATGTGGCTTTTGGTTTTAATAATTCGGCATAAGATTATTTATTGTGTGATAGTATTATTTCAGTATATTTGTAGAGGTGTTGGGTGTGGTTTTCGAGAAAATAGTAATGTTTGATGTAGAATATAGATAAGATTACTAGGATAGCAGTAGTAATAGACATAAGGATGGTGAGTAGTGAATAATAATTAAGCGCTATGAAATAGGTAGTAAGGGCTAACATTATAAGTGAAATTGTTACAAAGAACAATGTAATAACAAGATGAATAAGTCTTTCGTGCTGGAAGTTGGCAACCATATTATGGTGTAAAGTAGCGAGGTTGACCCATTCGGTGGGAGTGTGCTTTTCGTGAATGGATTTTTCGATGTAATTTTCGTATTGGCGTAATTGTTTTTCCATAACCTTATTATACACTTTTATTGTGAAATAGTGGTATAATTGGGCCATAAAGAGGAGTTATATGAAAAAATAGACCTATTGTGTGGGGTGTGGCTATTATTGCATTGGGGATAATATTTGGTGGTGTATCGGATGAGCGAAAAAGCGATACTAGCAAAGGCAAATATACTATTTATGTGGATGCGGCCGGTGGGTTTGGCGGAGTGGACATAATAGATAGAGCGAAGTCTAAAAAGTAGATATTGGGGCCTAACACGCAACTATAAGGCATGTAACTATGCTATAATATAGTTACATTAAGTGGAGGTTAAAAATGTGTGGAATTGTGGGATATGTAGGAAAGCGTGAGGCGCAAGGATTTTTGTTGTCTGGGCTTAAAAGACTAGAATATAGAGGGTATGACTCGGCAGGTATGGTGACTTTGGCGGATGATGGCACAGCGACTTTAATAAGAGCTAAGGGCAAAATAAGTAACTTGGAAGAAAAGCTTGCTGATAGTAGGCGCAAAGATACTATAGGTATAGGACATACGCGCTGGGCTACGCACGGTGAGCCGAGTGAAGCTAATGCGCATCCACATAAGGCTGGGGGTATTTATGTGGTGCATAATGGCATAATTGAAAATTATAAGGAACTAAAAAAATCTTTGCTAGAACATGACTTTAAGTCTGATACGGATTCGGAAGTGCTGGCCGCGCTGATAAATTCATTTTACAAAGATGGTAAGTATCCGCTAATAAACGCCGTAGTGCAGGCGTTAAAACTGGTGCAAGGTACCTATGGCATAGCGGTAGTGTCACAAAACTCTCCAGATGAAATAGTGGTGGCGCGAAGTGGTTCGCCATTGGTGATAGGAATAGGGAATGATGAAACGCTAATAGCAAGCGATGCTTCGGCGCTGGTGGGGCATACTAAGCGTGCGATTTACTTGAACGATGGTGAGGTGGCACGAATTACTAAAAATAGCATAGAGGTAAAAACATTAAACTCCGAGCCAGTATCGGCAAAGGTAGAGGAGATAGAGACTAATCTTGCTGCTATACAAAAAGGTGGCTACGAACACTTTTTGCTAAAAGAGATTATGGAGCAGCCAGTGTCACTAGCAGAAACCTTGCGTGGCCGTTTGAACGTGGCGAAGGGTACGGTGCACCTAGGAGGGCCTGGCCTTACGGAAGCAGAGTTACGTAGAGTCAAGCACCTACTGATAGTGGGGTGTGGTACGGCGTACCATGCGGGGTTACTTGCGGGCTACTATATAGAGCAATTTACGCCGGAAATTACTATAGAAACAGTAATAGCTAGCGAATATCGTTATCGTGCGGCTTATATACCTAAGGATACCGTGGCACTGATAGTGTCGCAGTCCGGCGAAACGGCAGACACATTGGCATGTTTGCGTGAGATTAAAAAGCAGGGAATAAAAACTATAGGTATAGTAAATGCAATAGGTTCTACTATAGCGCGTGAAGTGGACGGCGGCACCTATGTACATGTGGGGCCAGAAATATCGGTGGCATCTACCAAAGCATTTACTTCACAGGCTATAGCTATGGTGATGTTTGGGCTAACTATTGCGCAAGCCAAGGGGGTAAAGCCAAGCATGCTAAGAGCATATATAGATGAAATTGCTGAATTGCCGGATGAAATACGCAAAGTGCTAGATAATACAAAGGAGCAGGCGGAGAAAATAGCAAAAAAATATGCTAAGTATGACCATGCTATATATCTAGGGCGTGATACTGCTTATCCAACTGCTATGGAGGGTGCACTCAAGCTAAAAGAAATATCGTATGTAGATGCCAATGCATATGCTTTTGGGGAGCTAAAACATGGGCCGCTAGCACTGGTAGATGATAGGTTTTTTGAGTTTGCTTTATTGCCAGAGGGGCATTTGTATGACAAGGCTGTATCCAATGTAGAGGAAGTGTTGGCACGAGGCGGACATATGGTGGTAATAACAAATGCTAAGGAATTTGATTTGCCTGTAGAGAATGTTGTAAAAATTACAACACATTTGAAAATTTTTGCACCAATACTTATGAATATAGTGTCGCAGCTTTTTGCCTACTATATGACCATAGCAAAAGGCTATAATGTGGATCAGCCACGCAATCTTGCTAAGTCTGTAACGGTGGAATAAGAATTTGGTAACAGGGAGAAAAAGTAATATATAAAAGCTTTGCTGCCCTGTCTGATAGTGCATAATGTATATCTGTATGGTATAATATACTTATGCGGAAAAAGTCCGATTTTATCTTGAGACTATGCCTAATAATAGGCGATGCTATGGCGCTGATACTATCTTTTGCTACGGCGTATTTTATTCGGGTGCATGTAGACCCACGGCCGTATGTTTTTGAGGCGCAGATTGCTGATTTTACTGTAACTATAGTACTGCTAGTACCAATAATGCTAGTAATACTGGCGGCATTGGGGCTTTATAAAAAAGAGATATTTTTGGGTAGGTCTAGGTTTCCGGAGCGGATACGGCTGGTACTGGCAGCGGTGCTATCGGTAGCGGCGCTTATAGTGTATGATTTCTTTGCGGGGAAGAATTTGTTTCCAGTGCGGGTGATGGCACTAACCGCTATGGCGCTATGCCTAGTCTTTTTGCTAGCGGAGCGCATAGCGGTGAGGATGTTTATAAGGCATATTTTTAAGAATGATTATGCTACTAAGCGCGCCATAATCATAGGCAATCACAAGAACACTGAGTATTTGGCAGATTATATTACATCTACACCGGAATCCGGCTATAGGCTGGCAGGGATAGTGGCGAATCGCAAATACATACCGCACGACCTCAAGGCACACCAATACTCTTCGTTAAAGGATGCGCTAAAAAAATCTCGTCCAGATATAATATTCCAAACAGATGAAAAATCTACCGAGTATGTATATAAGCAAGCCATAGCCAAGCACTTACTATACTATTTTGTGCCGAGCGAAACAGCGCTGTCGTCGCATTTTGGGGATTTGGAGCTTATTGGTAACACACCGGCGGTACTAGTAATGGCTACGCCACTCGCGGGTGGCTATGCGGTGGTGAAGCGACTGTTTGATATAGTATTTAGCTTTGTGGCTATTATTATTACTGCTATACCGATGGCTATTATTTGGCTGATAATTAAACTGTCCGATATAAAACATTCGCCGATATATGCGGATGATAGACTTACGCAGTATAATAGGAAATTTCGCTGTTATAAATTTAGGTCTATGAAGTCTGAATATTCTGGGATGACAGCAGAGGAGGCTTTTATTAAAATGGGCAAGCCGCAGCTGATAAAAAAATATCGCCGCGATGGTGACTATATGAAAAACGACCCGCGGATTACCAAAATAGGGAACTTTATACGGCGGACTTCGCTGGATGAATTGCCACAACTATTTAATATCCTAAAGGGCGATATATCGCTAATAGGGCCGAGAGCTTTGCTGCCAGGGGAGCTGCGCGACTATGGTGACAGGTCGCTGATACTTACGGTGAAGTCTGGGCTGACTGGGTTTGCGCAGGTGAGCGGTAGGCGCGATATTTCTTTTGAAGAGAGAAGGGCGCTAGATATTTATTATGTGCGCAACTGGTCGCTACTACTAGATTTGCACATATTCTTCAAAACTATTGCGACGGTGTTTAAGGGAGAAGGGGCAAAATAATGAAGCAACGCTATCGTGACGCTCTGCGGCGTCAAGACTTACGCTACTCATTCACCGTACCACAAGTACGGCTCATTCCGTTGCTCAGCCTTTTCTTGCATAGCATTCACGCTAGCGTCGCTTTGGAGTATAGGGTCTTATGAAGGTGGCATTAGTATGCGACTGGCTCACCAATGTGGGCGGGGCGGAAAAGGTGCTGCTAAGAATGCACCAATTATACCCAGAGGCGCCAATATACACATCAAAATACGACCCAAAGGGAATTGATTGGTTTCGGGATGCAGACGTAAGAACTGGGTGGCTACAAATATTCCCTAGTAAATTACGGCGGCTGCTAGGGCCACTAAGGCAAAGGTATTTTTCGCGTCTAGACTTATCTGAATATGATTTGATAATATCTGTAACTGGGGCAGAGGCAAAGGCGGTGAAATCTGGCCGTAGGCTACAGGCGGAGGGGAAGCGAAATGTAAAAAATCCACATGGAATACATGTGTCGTATTGCCACGTGCCGACACAGTATTATTGGCAGATGTACGATGAATACGTAAAAAACCCAGGATTTGGCGTGCTGAATCCAGTAGTGAGAGTGTTTTTTAAGCTAATGGTGAAACCGCTCAAGAAAGCTGACTATAAGGCGGCGCAGGCTCCGGACTATTACATAACAATATCAGAATATGCTAAGGAACAAATAAAAAAATATTACAAGAGGGAAGCAGTAGTAATTGCCCCGCCAGTAGAAGTGAAGAGTTTTCAGAGTAAAACCTGTGGAAAACCTGTGGAAAACTCTTACTTTGTAGTGACTAGCCGCCAGGTAAACTGGAAGCGGATAGACATAGCGGTGCAGGCTTGCGTAGAGCTAGGGCAGCGGCTAATAGTGATAGGCGAGGGGCCAGAGCACAAGAAACTAGTGAAACTAGCGGAAGGAGCGGGTGTGGTGGAATTTATGGAGCTCATGAAAAAGGAAAAATTGGCGCGGTATTTGGCAGAAGCAAAAGGGTACTTATTCCCTAGCTTGGAGCCTTTTGGAATAGCGCCGGTAGAAGCACTGGCGGCGGGGTGTCCGGTGATAGCTTATGGGGTGGGCGGAGCTAAGGATTATGTACAAGATGGTAAGAACGGTGTGTTGTTTGAGCCGCAAACGGTGGAAGCGTTAGAAGGCGCAATGCGAGAATTTGAAAAGATGAAATTTGATAGAAAAAAGGTGGCGCAGAGTGCAGAGAAGTTTTCGGTAGAAAGATTTGATAAAGACCTGAAAAGCTTTGTGGGCAAATGCAAGGAGGAGAATGGCCGCAAATAAGACAAGGCTGGAAATGCTATATAGGGGGATGATTTATGCTTTGCCGGTGGTGCTGTATTTTTCGTATTGGCCCTGGATAAACCTTGGCGCTAACGGTACTATGAATTTTGATTTGTCTTTGCCGATAGTGTGGTTAGTAATATTTGATGTAGTGGCTTTTGTGCTGATGGCAAAGAAAAAACTATTAAAGCAAATACTTGATAAATGGGTGTGGCTGCTGTTCCCTGGGTTTTTGACTTTGTCTTTGATATGGTCACATGACGTGGTGAGGGGCGGGCTAATAATGGGGGTGCTGTGGCTAGTGTGTTTTGCGGGCTTTGCGTTTGTGATTTTGAGAAAAGAATTGGGCGGCGAGAGATTTCGGCGAAATTTCTTTAAAGTATTTTTTGGGGCGGGGCTAATGGCATGTGCGTGGTGCGTGGCGCAATGTATTATGGATGTGGCGGGAGTACCTCAAGGGCAAACTTTACTGTGCGATGGGTGCGTATATAGGATATTTGGTTTTCCCCACCCAAATGGTTGGGCGGCAGAACCGCAGTTTATGGGTAATTTACTACTAGCACCTATTTTTATTTCGTTGTATTTTTTGGTAAAGAACAAATATTTTAGTAGAAAAAGCTTATTGATAATGTTTTTTGCGTTTGTGGCGACGTTGTTTTTGACTTTGTCACGTGGAGCGATATACTCTTTTGGGGTGGCAATGGTGGTGTTTACGGTGGCGTGGATAATAAAAACAAAAAAGTGGCGGGTATTGCTAGTATGGCCGGTGATACTTGTGGCAATGCTATTTACTTTGAATATGCAAGGGATTTTTGCGGAATTATCTAGGACGGACGATACATATATTGCCGGAGTGAGTAAGGCGGTAAATCAGCTGACGCTAGGCGTGGTAGACTTAGGCGGGAGCCAAGTGAAAAAGGAAAAGGTGGAGGAAAAGAGTGAAGATGTGCATAGTGAAGAGGCGGCTAGCAACGAAGCGCCGGAGGAGGAAAATGAAAGCGCGGTGTTTGATGGATATGTGGAGGTGTCTACGAGCAGTAGAGTGAATATTTGGCAGAGTGCTTTAAATACCTGGAAAAAAGATTTACGGACGATGATGTTTGGAGTAGGGATAGGCGGTTCATTAAAGGCTATGTACGAATACGGGGAGATGGATACGTCTAGAGAAATTATCAATAATGAATATGTGAATTTGCTGGTGGAGGTAGGTATAGCGGGGATGCTGCTTCTTGCTATGACAGTGGGGCTAGTGATAAGGGCGGTGAGCAAGGCCAAAGATAGGCTGCTGCTATATACGCTAATAATAGCTTATATGGTGTCGCTGTGCTTTTTCTCTGGACTACCAAATGCTTTGCAGATATATTTAGTGCCGGCAGTATTATGGGCTGTTTTGGGCACGGAAAATATTAGCAAGGAAAAGCAACGAAAGTAG
>JAZNGO010000076.1:0-5659 GCA_045576515.1 Candidatus Nanosyncoccus sp.
CTGGCCAATCCGAAGTCGGCTCTAATTTCCCAGTAAAGAACCTTAAAGTGGCCGGCTCATGGGTAAAACGTAAACCACCAATCAAGTCCCGATGGTCAAACAGCCACTTCACTCTATCCGTTATGTATGACACCTGTGACAAAGTAAATACCCTTCGTGGCATCGCGAGCCTCACTAATTCTACCGAAGCAAATCTTTCGCTGCCGTCCGGTTCACGCTCCTCTGATAAAGTCCCTCGCTCCATCCCCCGAATACCACCACAAATGTATAGTGCACACACCAGTGCTCCTGCTGGGTATTCTTCCTGCGGAATATGTTTCACGAACTCCATCGCATTGATGTGCGCCCCTAGCCCACCAGCCGGCGTCACCATCGGTACACCGTAATCTACTAATTCGTCAACGCACCATTTAATAAACTGTGGCGCTTGTGAAATCACGTCCATTTCCATACATTCATCAAACCCTACCGTCATCGCTTCCATTTCACGAATGCTCATTCCCCCGTAGGTCAAAAATCCTTCAAACATCGGCACCAAGTCTTCCATCGAATGGAAAAGCTCCTCGTCGCGCACTAGTATCGCCCCACCACGCGCCAGGCCAAACTTCCTCGCCGAAAAGTACACAATATCAAAACAATCTGCGATCGCGCGAGTTATTTCACGAATCGTCATATTTTTACATTCCGCTTCCCTTGTTTTATTAAAGAACAAATTATCCTGTAAAAGTGACGCATCCAGTACCGTTAAGATTCCATGTTCCTTCGCAATTTTTGTTACATCGCGGAAATTTTTAAGAGATACCGGCTGTCCACCAATCAAATTTGTCCCCGCTTCCATCCGTAGGAACGAAATATTCTTTTCCCCCTCCTTCTTGATACAAGCTTTTAATTTATCAAGATCCATATCTCCTTTAAACGGCAAATCGCTCTCAGTTTCAAGCCCTTCATCTTTCACTAGCTCCTCTACATGCCCACCGTTACGCGTAACGTGTGCTTTTGCCGTAGTAAAGTGATAGTTCATAATCACGCAATTCCCTGGCTTCACGAACCTTGTCGCCAGAATATTCTCGCAAGCCCTTCCCTGATGCGCCGGCAAGCATCTGGAGATTCCAAAGATTTCCGCTAGCTTATCCTGCATTTTAAAGAAAGTTTCGCTACCCGCGTACGCATCATCCGGTTGCATCATCGCGGCGAGTTGCTTATTGCTCATCGCATTCACTCCGGAGTCCGTCAACATATCCATAAAGATATCCCCATTATGAAGCTGGAAAGTATTAAAACCTGCCTCCTTCATCTTCGCGAGCCGCTCCTTTACCGGCAGTAGGCTCAAATGCTTCACGATTTCAACCCTGTGAAGCTCCAAAGGCACTGGTGTATTCTTGTAAAATTTGATTTCTGGCATATTTCTCCTTTCTTAACATACAAAAAACTTCGCGGTTGTTTTACCGCGAAGCCTTCAGTATCTAATTTCAATTATTCCGCAGCAAAACAACCACTTTCACCATAGTAATAGTAGTAGCTTGATGCGATTTTTATCATATTCTCTATTTTACACCAAATAAATTATCGTGTCAATAAAATGGTATGCCCGACAGGATTCGAACCTACGACCTTTTGCTCCGCAAGCAAACGCTCTATCCAGCTGAGCTACGGGCACAAATGTGGATGTTTCGATTTTATTCGCGACATCCACCTAGAAATTAAATGAGCATCACCATTAGAGGTGACATTTTTATTATACCATATTTTTGAAAAATGTTGTAATTTTTACTTTTTCTTGGCAGATTTGATACGGGATTTGGCTTTAGCTTTGAGTTTTTGAAGATGGGTGTGAGCGCGAAAGCCGTATTTACCAGTGATGGGGTCTTTGAAAAGGAAGGTTTTGATGGGTTTTAAAGTGAGGGTCATGTAAGCGCCAAAAAAGATAAAAAGCCCAATACAGGCAAGGTACTGAACTGGGTAAGAGGTGGCACTAGTCGTGATGATGCCAAAAAAGGAGAGTTGGCCTAAGATAATGGCAATGAAGAATAGCGAAATATCTAGTGGGAGAATGGATTTTTTGGCAAAAAGGCGGTAGAAGTAGAAAATGGCCGGAACTGTAATAGCGATAACTAGAAGACTGGTGAGTTTAGCGAGAAAATAATTAGGGAGATAGCCATAAACGAAGCCGTCGTAGAGGCTCCAGAGAAAAGCACCGGTGAGGGCGATTTTAATATGCTCCCAAGTAGATTCGTTGACGGCAGTGAAAAGCCCGATAGTTCGATTATGATGAGCCCATTCATAGATGAAATGGGCAAGAGTGCCAAGAATACTAATAGCGATAACGCTAAGCCAAAAATTAAAAACGTGATTCATGGGTTTATTATAGCACTTGTGGTTTAGTTTAAGGAGGATTATGGTATAATTATTGGTGGAAGCGTGGCCGAGTGGTTGAAGGCGCACGACTCGAAATCGTGTGGGCGTTTACGCGTCTCGGAGGTTCGAATCCTCTCGCTTCCGCCAGGAACAAAAAGAAAGGCCCTTGGGCCTTTGTTTTTTTGTGCCTCCGTCAGGAGGTGCGAGGGGATCCCTATCCTCTCGCTTCCGCCACAAAACAGAGCGATTTGGAGCGTCAAGTCGCACACGAAATACCCCTAGTTTTCAGGGGTTTTTGTGCGTAACAGTTCCTCTATAGCGGAAGTAGTTCGTGCGTATTTTTTTGACACCATTTTTTAAAATGTCAAATAAGAGTACGAATGTGTACGCAAATGTACCGCGATGCGACATCTATAAAACGGCTTGAAGTATTGCGTTACAAGATGCCAATCAAATCTCGTTTCAGTGAACGATATACTTTTCTATCAAGTTCCTGGCGCACAAGTTCGTCTGCAAGTTGTTCTGCTTTAGTTTTCATTAGTTTAATTCTTCATTACACATTATTATTTAGTTGTTCCATTCTACCGTTCCTGGGGCATTGGCGAGAAATAAGCCGAAAAAATCCGTAAACTACCGGACCAGGCAACGTACTGATCGACCGTGGTAGCGACTGAGGTCGTTGCGGGCGGAGTCAAGGTAGGAACTGCGGAAGGTGGCGTCGTAGGCGTAAGACGAACTGCTGACCGAGCTAGACCAGTAGTTGCCGTAGCTACCGCTACTGGTTAGCGAGCTACCGTGGACGTAGCCTCCGCGGACAAAGAACAGTGGCGAAGTTCGGATTTTGTTAAAGCCTCCAGAAGCATAGCTAGTAGCAGTTAAGCTAGATGTAATACCCGCCTGTTGCCATAGATAGCCGAATTGTCTGGTAGCACTGGTAGCCCTACTGTCACTTCCTTGCGGTAGTTTCCAGCCCTTAGGGCAAATGGAGTTAGCGGCAACAGCGTACTGAGAATATATACCACCTGAAGCATTACTAGCAATTGCAGCCGTCCAGTTGTAGTAGTTACCAGAGTGGTAGTGAGCGCAGAGTTCTTCACTGCGACCTGATACTGCTGTGCACTGGGCTAGAGTTTGCATAGTTTCATCACTAGTTGTACCGGTAGTGTAATAGTATCTATCACCACCTTCAGCGGAGTAGGGGGCGCTGTTGTTATCGCTCCAACCAGAGACTGAGGTGCCGTTGATAACTCTGCCAGAAGGATATGCCGTAGACGCTGGTGTCCAAGTAATCACGCCACCGGAAGTAGAATACCCATCAACATATGGGGCAGAGCCTGAAGTATTAAGGTCTGTATTTTCTGAGGTTAGAGTAGCTACCCCACTTCCGCCGATATCTAGGTCTAGGTTCTGTGTCATCCAGATATTGCCATCTGCTTGTTTTGACACCCAGTATTCATGTCCATCACGGTTGTCTATTGCCTTGACTTGTTCTCCTACGGTAGTAAGTGTATCTTTCCATTGATCAACATCTTGCATATATAGTGGATCTGGGTTGACGATCCATGGATCAGCGGCAGTACCTGTGCCGCTAACAGCCTCAGATCCTGATTTAAGGGAAATGGCGGGACGCACACCAATCGTGGAGTCGACGCTGTAGTCGTTGAGAGTACCTTCCGAGTACAGGCGGAAGCCGAGCGCATAGCCGGCCGAGCTGCGGAAGTTAGGAGACAGCAACCAAAAGGCAGAACCGGAACGCAAAAAACTGTTAGCGTGGTAAGGAGTGGTGGATGAGTCATAGCCAGAGCCTGCAAAGGCGGCTTCATCGGCAGTGATTAGAGCAACTGGATATTTAAGTTGATTAGATACTCCAGTGCTTCCTGCTACATAGCGGTATAGGTCTACAGTACTACGTGGGCAAGTGAGAGATGGTCTGTTAACTGAAGCACTAGTTTTATTAGCAACACGAGTATAAGAACCAAAGTACATAGTAGCACTAGAAGTTTTATAAGGTGGGATGGTGGACATAGATGAGGTGCCGGAAGTATTAGTGAAGGCAGTACGGTCATTACAATAACCGGCACTGGCTTCTAGTTTTGATGTGTAACTAGTCATATTGTTGGCATACCAGGTATCTTCAATATATGTTTTGATTTGTGACCCTGCGTTATTAGTGGAAGGGCTAGAGTTACTACCAAATACTGTATCTACTGAAGTGGCGTTGGTTTTATCTTGGATGCTTGCAGTATTGTTGAAGGTGTAGCCTACACGGTTGATGTTACGATACCAGTAGGTAGATTGTGATGAATTGCCTTTGAGACCAAAGGCTTGGGTGGTGACTTGGGCGGAAGCCTCAGCATTGGCGCAAGTAGAACCAGTCCATTTACCTTGGTAGATCATCTTCACACCACCGGAGCCAGTAGTCCTGACGTTGCGCCAGCAGGTATCACTAGTGCCGAGGCCAGATTTGTCTGATGCAGATGAGAGGACAACGGTATTAGGCCAAGCTGCGTTATCACCGTCACTACCATAAGAACCAGTTGTATTATCTAGGATGCCACGGTAGTAGTAGATTTTATTATCATTAGAGGCGTCAGAGGAGGTACCAAATACTTCGCTGTTATATTCATAGACACCGGAGTTGCTGGTGGTGATAGCAGCGCGGAACTGGGCTAGGGTTTGGGTGCCTTTGCTTTGCTTAGCTACCTTGTCATAAAGGAATTTGGATGGCTGTGCCCACATCGCATAAAGGTTAAGTGAGTTAGACGATACTGTTTGGTCTAGAGTCCAGTTTAAGCCAGTACCACCACCATCAGGATTGTAGGTGGTACCACCAGCAGAAGTACAAGCAGAAGAATCAGCTCCGTCAGTTGTCTGTACAGTACACCAGCCTTTGAAGTTGAAGCCATCTCGTGCTGGTATGGCAGAGCTGATGTTGACTGTTTCATCGTAGGTTTGGCTGGATACGTTAGCTGGCAGGTTAGTGACAGTATCTTCTGTGTTCTTATTGTAGGTAATAGTATATGGAATAGGATTAGCTGTAGCGGTTATAACGAAGACATTAGAATAAGAACCAGGAACAGTACTACCATTGATTCTAGCGCCTATAGCTAGATTGTAGTTATTAGCGGTAGATGGGTTAGCTGATGAGGTTTGATCTAATGTAGTGAGAGTACTAGATGAGGTAGGAGCCTCTATGTAGTTTTCATTTACTGCACTATTTAGTTTACTTGGTCTTAGTCCCCATGTATTGTTATAGCTAGTAGAAGATGCATAGGTAGATTCTGAGATTGATGAAGTGATAGAT
>JAZNGO010000077.1:0-1724 GCA_045576515.1 Candidatus Nanosyncoccus sp.
AATCCCAATATGTGTAGCAGCGATCAGTCCACCACTAGGAACCACCAGTATCAAGATGCAAGTCAAAAACGAAGATGCCCCGAAATACACGTCGTATGGAGAATATGCATACGCTAAACCAGGTGATTCCCCAGTCTTTAAGGCCACATATAACACGTCTGTGCAAAGTTTATATAACTCCGGCACACCAGAAAGGGTCAGCCTTGGCAATGGTAGTTCCTGCCCGTCTGGCATGAATACAACAGTCGACCCACCGGCACCAAATATCAATAGTAGCAAAAGCTTAGGCGCATTATTTGACAGTTGTTTTTCACCAAAGTGGAACAATGCATTCACCATGAGAATTGGGCAAAAATACCATGCCACTACAAATGATAGCTCCGCTAAAAGCGCTAGGGCTAAAAAAGGCACCATCGGAAGCGATGCAGAATATTATGACGAGGATAGCCGATACGGCAAAGTAGCAGCAAACAGAGTCGGATATGCTATAACTGGCACCGCGGCGACCAATTATACTTCAGGAACAAAGTACACCCCAGGCGGAGTTAGCTATTCGCTTGATAGCGAGGAAGCCAACGTAGCCCGTGTAGATGTTAGCGTCAAAGACGATGACGCCACAGTTTATGTCCCCTACAACTTCGAAACCGAATCCGAAATTACCACAAAACCCACCAAAGAAGACAAAAATGGCGAAATAGTTCCAGACCATCTACTATATGCAGGAGAAGAAACCACAATTGAATATAACGTAAGGCTAAACAAGAAAACTAATAGCGAAACTACTGACGGCTCAGAAGAAAACGCCTATGTTACAAAAGCCGACGAAGTACGAAGAACGCTAGTAGTATTCAACCCAGATGATGGAGAAGAAGTCAAAAGCGGTGGTATATGGAGTGAATCAAGATACGCAAGCCCATGCAGCTACTTCGGCAGAAGCGAAAATAGCTCGGCCGATAGATACTGTGACCTTTCCAACGATCACAAGACTAAGACTTTAGATCCGAGCAACCAAAATGATGGGTGGCAAAGCGAATCGCTTAACTTCCTTGTCAAAGATTCTACCGCCGGCTCTAAAGTTTGTGTAGCCGTGGCTGTATTCCCGGCCACTAGTGGAGCTGATACGAACTGGAATGACACAGAATATTATAAAGACTCTTCGGGTAAAAGCTATTGGCGAATATCAAATCCTGAGTGCTACACTGTCGCAAAGAGGCCGTCAATCCAATTTTGGGGCGGAAATGTGTATTCGCGGGCGAACTTGAGTACATCTACAGCGGTAAAATATAATTTAGCAGGGTATCATACTTACAGCGCGAAAACCAAAAAAGGGACCTTTGCCTTTGGATCGTGGGGTGAACTTGGTGTAGTGGCAAATGGTTCTGTTAGTAGGTTTGGTAGTGGGGCTAGCATGGGCTATGCAAGCAACAATAATGGCAATTTATCACCTGATCCATTTAGCGAAAATACTAGTTCAAATGCATCTAATCCAGGCGGCGCTCGCATAAACCTAAGCCAGTTTTGCAAGTTTGTGCCACTAACTATCCCTAATTCGGCTTGCAGCGGCGGCACAGCAGGAGGTCTTTCTTCCGTAGTGACCATTACCAATGCCGCTAGCGACAAAGAATATATTGTGAAATTGTTGGCCTCTGGAAATGACACCGCTAATCATGACCATTTTCCTAACGATAGAAGTATCTCTACGGACAACATCACTGAAGTAAACG
>JAZNGO010000078.1:0-5180 GCA_045576515.1 Candidatus Nanosyncoccus sp.
TATAAAAATGGCACCGCAAGGGTGCAATATCCAACTATCTGCAGCTAACATTCGTAACGCAAATAGTTTGATGCCTCACGGCGCCATTCTAATTTACGTTACGAATTTATCTAAAAAATGTGCTAGCTTTCACTCAGATAGTTGAATATTGCACCTACTATTATAGCACAAACATTTTCATTTTGCACAACAAAAATTTCAAAATTACAGTCTCCAGAACTCCTACTCCCTATAAAATAGCTATTATTTTATATTTTCCAATTCTTGCATCACTTCAGCACTCACTGTACCATGAAAATCTAAGTGCACAGAAATATTCTTTTCTTTAGCGCCCAGTGGCTGATAAATGCCTAGCGGTATTATATCCGCTACTACATTATGCTTATCTAAGATTTTTTCTATCTTTGCTACTAGCCCTGCATATGCATCGGCGGTCTTTACCGTAAGGTCACGCTTTTCTATAGGGCCTAGGTAGATGTTCCTTTTGCCGCCCGCTTTTTCTAACACCGCATCCATATCTAGTTCCATTCCAGCCAAATATTCCGCTAGCTTAAAATTATGTCGCACAGATGCCTTGAATTCGCCCACTACGCCTAGCATAGTACCATCTTCTGCTAGTATCTCCGCGCTACGCTTCAGTTCAAATGGCTGCGCCATTGCTATATCACTTTTCGTCGGCAAAAATTTCACGGACATCTGCAGTTCTTTAAATAATTCTTCCGCATACTTTTTGGCTTTGTAATACGCTGTGCCTATACCTTTGCGCTCTGCTAATACTAAGCCCATTTGCATTTTTTCTACAGGTACTTTTTCACTATCCATGCCCCACGTTTTTTGATATACTTTGTTTATTTCATATAAAGCAAATTTGTCGTATGGTATTTTTTGGTTTACGTAAGCCTTATCTAGTAGGCTTGGCACTATAGATTGCCGTATATACTGCAGCTCCGGGCTAATAGAATTTACTATTTTGTATGAATTTTTCACATCCTGCCCAGCCTTTTCTAGCAACTTACCAGAAACAAAACTATAGGTAAGCAGCTCATTAGCACCTAATCTTCGCATTATATTACGCGTCTGTTTTTTAAGCTCCCACATCTTGTTTGGCTCAGCCGTGCCATGTAGTGGCAAAGTCGGCTGGATGTTGTCGTAGCCGAGCAACCGCCCTACTTCTTCTATTACATCTTCTTTAATATGAATATCTGTCCGCCAATACGGCGCTGTTACCTGTAACTCATCACCACTATCTGCTACCATTAGCCCTACATTGCTGAGTGTGTTTACTATCAACTCTTTACTGTACTCAGTACCAAGTAGCGTGTTAATTTCCGCCACAGTTACTTTTACCGTAGCTACTTCTAGTGGCTTAGCTATTTTGTCACGTAGCTCTAGAGGCTTCACGTTCATTTCTTTTACCGTTTCTGCTAGTACATTAAAGGTACCGCCCGCTGGCACACCTTTGGTAAACCTAGTAATAGCCTCGGAGAAAATCCCATGCGCCATTTGCGTTTTACGCAAATTGTACAGGCTAAATGTCGCAGCTTCCAGTAAAATATTTTTAGTGTTTTCATCTATTTCAGTGTTTTTACTACCCATCGCCCCAGCTAGCGCCACCGGTGTATCATTAGATGTAATAAGTATATCGCTATTTATGCATTCTATGGTCTTACCATCTAGTAGCTCTAGTTGCTCGCCTTCTTTAGCTAAGCGCACCTTTACGCATGGAGTTTTTCCACCACCCACTGCCACAAATTTATCATAGTCAAAAGCATGTAGTGGCTGGCCAGTAAGTAGCATTATGTAGTTAGTAATATCTACTATTCTAGTTTTCGCCATCATGCCGGACTTTGCTAAGAGTATTTGCATTTCAGATAGATATTTTTCTTCTGCCGTAGCATCCAGTACTTTTACTACAGCACCAGTATAACGCGGGCAAAGCTCCGCATCCGTAATCTCTATGCCTAAATTAACATTATTGCTAGCTAGGCCATCTTTTGTTTCTACTAAAAATCCTTCCGGAAATACTTCTTCTTTTAGCATAAACTCCGGCTCTACAAACTTCTCACCCAGTATCCCGGCTACTTCACGCGCAAAACCTATTATACCAAAACAATCCGGCCGGTGAGTAAGAGATTTGTTCTCTATTTCAAGTATCTTGTCGTTTAGGCCAAATATATCCGCCAAAGTATCTCCAGGCTGAGCCATGCTAGGATCTATCTCGGCTATTTTTTCGTGTTTATCATCAAAATCCAGTTCATCTGCACCCGCTAGCATACCATTGCTATCGTATTTGCCTAGCATCTTGCGCTTGCCTATCACAAAAGGTGCATCTTCATGCACACTCGCCGGTACTACTGCACCTGGCGCTAGCCACACCGCTAGCATTCCTTCGCGCACATTTGGTGCCCCGCATACCACTTGCACTAGCCCCTCGGCATTTTTCTCTACTTTTTGTATTTCTGTATTGCCTACATTTATTTGGCATAGCGTTAAGTGCGTATCTGGTATTTTTTCGGCTTTTTCTACTCGTACTATATATATATGGTCGTATTTATGGCCTTCATCTATTACGCCTTCTACTTCCACTAGCCGCGCACCTATTAGTCGCACCAGCTCATCATCTGGCACTTTTATATCTACATATTTTTTTAGCCAATTAAGTGATATTTTCATTAGTTAAGCTCCTTCAAAAATCTTAAGTTACCAGCCTCAAAATATCTCACATCTTTTAGCCCATAGCGAAGCATTACTAGACGGTCTATACCGCCACCCCACGCAAACCCATGATACTGTGTCGGGTCTATCCCCGCCATTTTGAGTACATTTGGGTGTATCATTCCACAGCCTAGCATTTCTAAAAAGTCACCCTTTTTACCGCCCAGCGACTGCGGCTTTTCTATCATAAATTCCAGGCTTGGCTCGGTAAAAGGAAAATATCCCGGCTGCGTACGTATTTCTAGCTTCTGCTCATAGTATTTTTCAAAAAATTCCCGCAGTATTCCAAGCATTTGCCCCATATTGCACTCTCGCGATACATACACCCCCTCACACTGATAAAAAGTATGCTCATGTGTGGCATCCACATCTTCATTGCGATACACTCGCCCTGGCACTACCACAGCAATATTTTCGCCCTTTTCTAGCTTATCGCTGTACATTTTGAGTACTCTATGCTGCATAGTAGAAGTATGCGCCGGTGGTATCAACCCCTCCTCGGTACGAAAAGTATCATAGCCATCTCGTGCCGGATGCTCCTTGGCAAAATTCAGTGAATCAAACATATGATATTCATCATCTAGTTGTCGACTTTCTACCACATCAAAGCCCATCATTTGGTATATTTCCGCCACTCTATCTAGCTCTGTGCTTAGCGGGTGACTAGAACCATAATCCTGCGGATACACTTCCGGCACTGGCTCATTTGGTGCCGTGAAAGCAGTAACATCTATAGGCTTTACTTCTGCGTCCATTGCGGCCCGCTCCGCTGCAGCTATTCTAGCCAAAACCTCTTGCTTTTTGGCATTGATTCTCCGCCCAAACTCTGCCCGCTGCTCTGCTATTACACTGCGTATGCCGGCATATTCAGCATTTATTTTTTTTAGTTCTTGTTTCAGTGCTTCTATCTCTGTCATATATTATATATTATACCCCTATTTGCACTTTTTCACAAATACTCTTACGCTGCGAAATTTTTATTTCGCACATCTGCGTATTCTGTTTTGCCACACCATATACAATATAAGCTTACTTGGACTGTATCGCTATGTTCTATCAGCATGTCCTTCCGTGGAGCTTCAAATACTGGTGTACCAAACACATATCTACCAGCAGGGTTATAATTTGCTATCGCATTCAGTTCCGCCGCATAGTCTAGCGCCAGCTGTGCCTCTGCTTTACTCATGCCAGACCTTCTAGCTATAACACCAGCCTCGGAATTATCCTTAGGGTACTTTGCATAATATTCCTCGCGAAATACAGACACCGAACTTTTTTTGCTGCTTAGTAGTGAGTTCACCGTATCATACCTTATATATGCAGCATATGTCTCCATATCAGACTTGTAGCTATTTGAATCCGAAAATGTATATTTTGCCCCAGTAGATACATCACCCGGCACGCCATCCACTTTCTTTTCATTGCCATCATCGTCTTTGCCATTGGTACTTACATCGCCATTGCAAGATTCATACATGCCAAACCACTTCGATATATCATCAAATATATTTGATAGCAAATTACCATGGGTTTTTCTGTACGCTTCACATACTTCATAGCTTTTTACTCCTACTGTAGCTTCCCTGTCCATAGCCAAAGGCACAAATTCCTCACCTAGTACACTTTTTTCTTTTATTTTGCCAGATTCATCCAAATCATTCGGTAATGCGCTTTTCCAGTCATCCTCATCGTACTCCATATATTTAGTGCTAATAGTACCAAAATCATTACAGTACAAATCCCCTGCTACGTTATTAGCAGTAGGCGCCGTATAGCAATTCCCAGTATAGTCAGTAAACAGCTCATCATTATCACCATCCGCCATCGCCCCACCTACTAGCTTGCTGGCCGCACCCCCCACTGCATCAGCCACTGCACCCACTACTGGCACTAATGTAGTACTATCGCTATAATTCGCTGAATTCTGCACATACATACCCATTATACTGTATACTATATTCCCAGCAAAAGTATAAGGCGAAGAAATATCAAATGGACTTTTTGTCGCACGTTCCGCCTCTGCCTTGCGCGCCAAAAGCTCTTTCGTTGCATGATGATAGGCTGTAATAGTAGCTGCATCTGATGGCATTGCACCCAGCACACGCCTATTAATAGTATTATTTATAAAAGAGCCGCCCTCCACCGCACGGTTGCCACCCGCCTCACTCTTAAACAAATCCGCACTATTTTCCGTAGCGGCTATAGCTATACTATTAGACGCTTTTTGCAAAGTATCGTTACTTGCCGAACTCGCATTTCCCACTCCCAAAATCGTGCCAGATTTATTGCTATTTTCAGTATTCACTGTGGTATCTGCTATTACACCACCGTTAGCCTGGCTAGTAGCCACTAATACTCTATCACGCGAGAAATTATTTGCTTCTTCTATAGAATAATTACCCTTTGACACCGCCGCCGCAAAATTAGGCGTACTAAGTATCGACATGGTTTTGGTAACCTCTTTA
>JAZNGO010000079.1:0-8287 GCA_045576515.1 Candidatus Nanosyncoccus sp.
GGTGTATAATCATGGGTTACACCAAAGCGCAACTTCCGAAATGTAGTGATTTATGCAACAAGACCAAATGTAATAAAAAATGTGATAAAAAAGCCTTGACACGGCAAATGGCTGTAGTATAATCATAACCATAAAAGGTCATCGCATGCTCTTATGCATTGCAAAATAAAAATTTTAAAAGGAGAAAACTCGCATGGGTAGTAACCTGACTATCAATATCGTAGAGCCGGGTAGCTCTACACCAGTAACTCCAGACACGGGGTTATTTACAAGTAATATAGGAGGCCCAGAAGCCACTACTATTGGTTTTGTAGTGGCATTAGTAATATTGGCTGCCGCTATAGTCATATTATATTACCTCAAAAAGCACCACAAGCAAGGCGAAGCAGGCTCGCTACTTGCTAGATACAAGCATCTCTTCAAGCACAAAAAAGCAACTTCCTTGTGCCTAATTGCACTAGCCATAGTAGTATCACTAGGTACTTTGGCAGGACTTCTCAAGCTTGGCGCTAGCGCAGCAGACGATGGTCTTACAGTCACCACAGCGCCCGCGGAGCTCACTATCGAGCTAGGCGACGAGCCAGTATTCGCCGTACTACCAGTAGATGTTGCCGTAGCCGAAGCTACATCGGTAGGCTACACTCTTACTGCCTATGCAGACTCTACTAATCTAGTATCTACTACAGATAGTTCCAAAGTAATACCAATAGTAACAGCAGATGCAGGCGAACTAGTAGCCTTAGCAGACAATACCTATGGCTTAGCTTCGGTCATGCCAACATCACAAGAAGATGCACTTTACGCTTCACTTTCCACTTCTGCCACTACTCCTACCTTCATCACAGACAAATCTTACAAGGCTACACTAGCAGGTGACAATACTACCATTTACTACGGTTTTTATATTACTCCAGGCACTCCTTATGGCACCTACACAGGTAGCAACATCACCTACCAGGCAGAAGTAAATCAAGCTACCACCCTCTCCTTTAATGGTAATACCAGCGATGGCGGGGAAGCCATGGGCAACATCAACGTACCAGCTGGAGGCACCATCACCCTCCCGCAAAACACCTACACCAAAACCGGCTACGACTTTACTGGTTGGAACACTCAAGCAAATGGCGGTGGTACTTCCTACGCAGATGAAGCAGAGTTCACTGCTATAGCAGGCCAATCCGCTAGTGTCACTCTCTATGCCCAGTGGAAAGTACTACCTGTCATAAGTGACCTTATCTACATGCAAGATTTCGCTTCGCTTAGCGAGGCGGGTAAAGCCAATGTATTTAGCTCTATGACAGAGCACCAGGAATATACCTTGCAAGATAGTCGTGATAGTACCAATTACTACATTTCCAAGCTTGCCGATGGCAACGTCTGGATGCTCCAAAATCTAGATTTCGACATCAATTCCGCCCGCACTTACACCCCGGCCGATACAGACATCACCAGTAATTGGGCGCCAGTACGCAGCACCATTGCCACAGAAAATCTATCTTCCGAATGGCAAAACGAAAATACCACCCCATACTCATACAACCCTGGCAACAAATATTATTATTATAACACCAACAACAGTGGCACCGTATATAATTCACTTTCAGATTGCCAAGCAGACCACCCAGACTGTAGTTCCAAAAACCACATAGGCAACTATTACAACTGGTCCGCCGCAGTAGCCAGCAATAATACCTCTAGCTTAGTCACACCATATGAAAATGCTCCTGGCTCTATTTGCCCAGCTGGCTGGAGACTACCTATAGGCACAGATAGCCAAGGTACCCCATCTAGCAAAGAATTCAGCACTTTATTCATAGATGAAGGGGTTATGGAATCCACTAGTGAAACATTCACGCCGGATGGTTTCGCAAAACTTGTAGGCACACCACTATGGTTCTCTGCGCCTGGCTACATTGACAACGGCGTACTCAATCGTAGTGGAAGCAGTGGCTATTATTGGTCTAGCACCAATACAAACGAAGGTGCTGTTTATTACTCCAACTTCAGAAACAACACTATTCACCCATCAAACACAAATAGCAAATACTTTGGCTATTCTATGCGTTGCCTAGTAAAATAAAGAGCTAGCCTACTATAAATAGCGGCCCACCGGCCGCTATTTTGCCACCGCATCTCATGCCACCTCTTGACAAGCTATAGCGTTTATGCTACACTTATGGGTGAGGTCCTAGACCGCTAAGGTTTTTGTTCCTCACTATTTTGCCGGCGGGCATATACGCGAAGGAGGGAATTGCATGAATAATTCCAAAGTTGATACTACAGGTATCCACGGCCCTACAGACCAAAATCTTGTCCGCGAGCCAGCACCTTACACACCGCGCCACACCTACGACGGACCCATAGACGAGCGCTGCACCCCTATCCCCGAGGATGAGGATTACCGGCCCCGTCGCCATCCCAAAGAGCCGGAGCCAGAACCGGAGTCAGAGCCCAGTTTTCGCCAGGATCCTATCCCTAGCGATTTACTCGAGATGGGGGCCCACTACAATGACCATGGCTTCCCTATCATCCCCCCGTCCGAAGGCGAGCCCATCATTCCCGAAGAGGTAGACGATTTCTACCCCTAGGGAACAACCCATTACCCCAGACCACTCTGGGGTATTTTAATGTATAGCGGTATCAGATAATTTATTTTTCTATCGATACTCTAGGGTAAATATTCAGCGTGTATGGGTCGGTAGGCTTTACGCCAGACTTTATTTCGTAATAAGCCGCAGCTGCCACCATGGCACCATTGTCACCAGATAGCGCCGGGGCAGGGAAATACGCCTCTGGCAAAGCCTCACGTAGCGCCTTGTTGGCGCTCACTCCGCCTGCTATCACTACGGATTGCACCTCTGGGTATCGTTCCATCGCAAGTGCCAGTTTTTCACATAGTATCTCCACTGCAGTTTTCTGAAAACTCGCCGCAAAATCTGCCACCTGCTGGGCCGATAAATGATTTTTCAAATCATAGCTGGGGTGCGATATTGGTAGGCCCAGCTCTTTTTGTACAGCCCTTAGTACCGCAGTCTTTAGCCCCGAAAAAGAAAAATCCAGCCCCGCCACCTTTGGGTGCGGTAGCTTGTATTTATCCGCATCGCCATACAGGGCGGCCTTAGCTATAGCTGGCCCACCGGGGTACGGTAGCCCCAGCACCTTCGCCACCTTATCAAAACATTCCCCCACCGCATCATCGTGCGTAGTGCCCACTATCTCAAACTCATTATGCGCCGGCATATATAGTATCTGCGTATGCCCGCCAGACACCACCAGTGCCAGTAACGGGAATACGGGAGCGGTTTTCGTGTTGTCACCCGACGGGTGGCGCCAATGTCTCGGCGGAGCGGCACTGCGGGGCGCGGCAGCGCGAGAGGTAGCGCCATCCGCCCATGGCGATGGGCCGGATGGACGCGGCCGCAAGCGAGACATTGCGACAGGCCCCGTCGGGCTTGCCGACCCTAAAATAAGCCAATTCGCATACACATGCGATTTAAGGTGATGCACCGCATATAGCGGCTTGCCGTGTAGTATCGCCAATGTGCGCGCCGTAAGTGTGCCTATAAGCAGCGACCCCAGTAGCCCTGGCGCATGCGTCACTGCTATAGCATCTATATCATCCCAGGTGCAGCCGGCATCAGCAAGAGCCTTGTTTACTACTGGCATCATCACCTCTAGGTGGCTCCTAGCCGCTACTTCTGGTATCACGCCGCCATATTCTGCAAAAATATCTATTTGGCTCACTACTGCATTAGACAAAATCTTCGCGCCATCTTCTACCACCGCGGCGGCCGTTTCATCACAACTAGTCTCTATCCCGAGTATTTTCATCCCTTAATTATATCACAAGATGAATAATTATTCATGATGATACGGCCCATTTTGGGCTATCTGCGACGCACGGTATATTTGCTCTACCGCCACCACTCTAGCTATCCCATGCGGGAACACTAGCCTAGAAAAGCTCCACACTAGGTCTGCCCGCTCTCTCACCTCTGGGGTAAACCCATATGCACCACCTATCAGTATCACTATTTCGCGGCCCATTGTAAATTCTTTCTCTAGTACTACAGAAAATTCAGGTGATGATATATTTTTGCCTCTCTCATCGCAACATATCACATACTCCCGCCCGCCAAAAGGCCACTCCGCCAGGTATTTATCTAGCTTTTCCTCCGGCATATAGTTCCATGCTATTTCATAAGGCTTACGCAAGCGCTTTTCGTACTCGGCGCAAGCCTCTGCCACCCACCCAGCATTTTTCTTGCCACCGGCTATTATCTTTATCATGCCACTATTATACCATCAAAATACCACCCCGTAGGGTGGCATCTTGAAAAGTTGGACTTACAGCATCGCGGCTATACGCTTTGCTGTCTCATATTGAGCCACCAGCTGCCGGTAGACTTCCTCCAGCTGCTGGTTCTCAAATACAAACTCCGCCGAGAGCTTCAAGCCTTCCATATGCGCGGTAACTCTTATCACGCGCGCCAAGAGCTCCACCTGCCACACAGCCAGTCGCCTACACTCAGGGCGCCTTATCAGTTTGTTGCTGATCTTTTCATACCCAGAGTCATCCAGCACGACATCGGATTCGGGTGCAGATATACTCTCGTCGTCGCAAACGAATATTACAATTCGCTGCGACTCGCGTATCTGCTCGCGCACTCGGGCCAGCTCCGCGGCTTTTTCCTTGCGCAGGGCATTAAGGCGCTTCATCTCGGCCTCCTGTTCGCTGCCTTCCAGACACAGATCTTCATATTCCTGTCCCAAGTCCGTGCTCTCGCGTTCTATCTCCTCCAGCCTTTTAAGCACGGCGCGCTTAGCATTCAGATTGCCTCGGTGTAAGTCTTCCATGTCACGGTGCTGAAGCTCTAGCTCCCTCACTTCTTTGCTCAGCTTTTCCTCAAGCTCAGCAAGCTTTTCTGAGGAGGCCTCAGCATCCTTGGCATCCACCATGGCGGCCTCGGGTTGCGACTCTTTGGCGGCCCTACCCCTATACACTTCGGGTTGAGGCTCGCATTCTGCCACCTGTGCTGAAGGCGTGCTCTTGGGGCTACTCTCATCAGAGGCTGTCACGACCGGCTCGCTTGCTTTCTTGCAGGCCTTACGGTCGTTCTCGCGAAGGCTCGCCAGTAACTTTTGCGCCTTTTTTGGCGTCTTTTTGTAAAGGCGCTTTATGCGCGTTACCAGCTGGTCTTCCATACAGCCATACTTTTCTGTTAAGTATGAAATGCCGTGCCCGTTCTCGATAGTGAGACGTAACTCTGCTGCTGTTAAGCTCCCTAAGGTTTTGCTGTTCATAAAATACCCCCTTCATTTTCATTGAGAAAGCTTTCCTGTCTTTGGATGTCGGTCTTAATTGTTTCCGTCATGTTGTGAATATCATCCATCATAGATGTATAATATTCATGAAACTCTTCCAGCCCCATCGCCTCTATCAGAGGCTCACGGTTGATAGCAGTAAAAGTATGCTTTCCAGAGAGTTTCTCCAGCAAATCTTCCCTCTGCAGCCCAGCCTCCTGTGCTATCTCACCTAGGTGATTTCGCACGGTTTTCGGGTGTAGATCGAATTTCTTGGCCAGCTCGTTCGGCGTTGGCAACTCATTACCATCCTTTAGCTGACATACAGCCCAACTTTTCATTTTTAAGGTTCTCTCACTGGGAGTGGCCTCCCTGCGCTTGCTGATTCCCATAGGTATTCCTCCCTTCAAGTAGTAGAATCATCACAGCATATACTATTATAGCACACTATAGGCAAAAAGTCAAGCTTTACCCCTATATACTACCTTTTGACATCTCCGCTAACCTGTGATATAATTATTATCACTCATCTCAAAGAGGAGGGAAGTATATGCTATATGAGATGGAAGCACTTTTCAGCAATTTTGACGAAGTTATAGAGGAAATTTCCAAAATGGAGAAACCTACTGGCATCTTGCTCTTTGGGCCGGACTCTCGGCACAAAAACATGATCCACCGAAAAATCCTCCATAGCTCCGGCAAAATTTTCGGTAAAGTCGTATGCAGCCAAGAAGGCTCCAGTCTCTTGTGGTTCAGGACAGAACGCTACGTTGCCGAAAACGGTGTGCTTGTCAAGCTAGACGGCGATGCCTCGTCTCAGCACGGCGAACGCCACCGTATTATTCTTGGCATGAAAGACGCCGGTATGAAAAACGTAGTCGGTATCTGTGTCAAAGGCGACCGTTCCAACGAAACATTTGACGGAATACGTATAGTCGTAGAAAAACATCCGCCCACCGCAGATGGCCTCATTATGCTGATTACCGTCAGCACCACCAACCCATCCCCGCTTACCTAAGCGGGGACTTCGCTATCACTAGTTTTTAGTACTAATCCGCATCTATAGATTATGGTTCTCAAACACCTGCTCTTTTTCTCTAATTTTATTCAAAGACCAACTCTTTAGCTCGGCGCAGGCATCTGGGTTATTTATAAAAGCCTCTCTATTCCGTGGAAAAACTTTTTCAAGGGTTTCTCGTACTGCACTCTCTATTGTATGTGCCTCATCCTCTATCAGCTGGTTACGGTAGCCATGGTAACCACCCTCAGGGCCAATGTAATTATCAGAATTCTCTGCGTAAAAAGCTTTGCGCAGCGTCGGGCCACCCTTCATAATTTCATCTTGGCGTGCATGCCATGCCTCATGCGCTATTGTGGATATCATCTCTATCGCCATTTCATTTGCATCGTCTTCGTACGCCTCATTTGCTTTTCCAAAATTAAACCACAACGTATCTGCACCAGGCCTATATACTCCCCAAGGGGAATCATCGCTATTATTTTCTTTCGGGAGCGGCTCTATCGCTATATCGCGCTTCAGTCCAAAAATCTCCGCAAAAAGCTTTATGGCTCCGCGGATGCTCTTATCTACCCCTAGGCCACCTTCATCTTTGGCAAATTGTTCCGCCAAAGCCCCAATTTCTCCTGTTGAGGCGTATATTCCATATACATAAGGGTCCACAAACTGCCTCTCCCACTCAGTATTTTCCAGCCCATCCTCAATCTTCATCTCGGCTAGCTTGGCCTCATCTATAGGTGTATCTACCGCATTTTGCATTCTATTTTTTATCGAAGCGCCCCATTTATTCATAAATTGTTTTTCAGGGTCAAACGCATCTACCTCTTGCATCTTTCTCGCAAAAGGGTCTACTTCGTCCTTTTCATTTCCAGTATCTACTACTTCACCAGTCATATTTGTATTATACAACAAGCCACCGCATATTGACTAAAACGCAAAAGTATGCTATAATTAACTCATGGGGCTTATGATTATACCCCAAGCATTTTAATAACGATCCTCTGTGTTATCGGTAGGATAGGTGGCTGAACAAGCAAAAGCCCCCTATTCCGCCGATAATGGCGAGAATTATGTAATTCTTTAAGGGGGATCATAGATGAGATGAACGCTTATAAACCAAGGCAGTACCAAACCAAATGTCTCGCTGTGCTGCAAAACGCACGGGACCAGGGCAAACGCAGAGCTCTTGTAGTGATGGCGTCAGGACTGGGTAAAACCTTAACTGGCGCTTTTGATATACGAGAGTGTCTGAAAACAATTCCGAACGGGCGCGTTCTTGTGCTCTGTCATTCCGCGGCTATTCTCACGCAAACAAAGGAGACCTTCAAGTCTATCTTTGGTGACGAGTTCAGCTATGGGATGTACAACGGTTACGAGAAAGCTGCTCACCGGACGGACTTCTTATTCGCCAACCTGCAGTCTATCAATCTGCACAGCGATGAGTTCGAGCCGGACGAGTTCTGCTATGTAATCGTCGATGAGGCGCACCATAGCCCCGCCGATACCTACCGCAAGGCGATACAGCATTTTACACCGCAGTTTTTGCTGGGTATGACTGCTACGCCAGAACGTATGGATGACGCGGATCTTTCCGCAATATTCGGACATACGGTATACGATTACCGGCTAGAATCGGCTATCAAAGATGGCTGGCTCTCCGATATCGAATACCGGGTTAAAACTGACGAGATCGAGCACCTGGAGACTTATTTAGACTCCGGGAAGAAGTTTTCACTCGCACAGCTCAACCGCGAGGTGTTCGCACCAAAGCGAGATGAGGAAATTGTCCGGATTATCCGGGAGGAGATTTCTGAGAAAGGTAATCCTACAATGGCAATATTCTGCCAAACCATCGCTCACGCAGAGAAATTTGCGAAGTTGATGGGCAACGCAGTGGTGATCCATTCAGGGCTAGAGCACAAGGTGATTAAGGAAAGGCTCGCAGGATTCCGCTCCGGTAGCATC
>JAZNGO010000080.1:0-1761 GCA_045576515.1 Candidatus Nanosyncoccus sp.
AACCAGGCTAGGCAAGAGAAGAAACTAGACGAACATAATGAGTATGCTAAACGTTTTGAAGATATTGAAAAATCAATTGTAAGGATTGAAACGAAGATCGGGTAAGCGTTATAATTAGGATAACGAGCAACCTATACCACCGTGAAGGACCACAGCTGAGGGACGGAGGGAAGCCTGCTTGTAGATGGGAAGACAAGAGGTTTGTGGCAACTGTATTCCTGTAACATCCGATTAGATAGGCGACGGCCTATCTTTTTGTAGTATAATCAAAAGAAGCGGGAGGAGGTACTCGCCAAAAAGTCCACCAGAAATGGTGGATTTTTGACTAGCTATTAAGCAACTCTACACATCGCTCGTACTGATTTTCTTGTGTTTGGTCGATTATGTACTGCTTGTACGCATCGGCGAACCAAGCCCCAGCAAATAGGCCAGCAATCGCTAAGACTACGCCTACTGTTCCTGGCACCCAATCAGGCCACTTATTTTGTTTGGCCACTTTACCTATAGCAAACGCTATAGCAAACGCCAGCGCAAAGCCAGCCGTTAAACACACTACAAAAAACGCTATTTCCATAACTTCATTATACCACAAAAAAGACACCACGCCATTTCGTGCAGTTTTGCCGCCTAATCTTTCTGTGGTGCCGAGGCTTTCGCAGCTGTCTGGCTATGGGCTAAGTTTACCAACAGACCAGTAGCTAAGCCTCTCAGCTGTATCTCTATTTTACCATATTTTTGAGAACGAAATGTTTTGATTCAAGCACGTAATCTTGACTGGCAAGTTTTCGGTATAGTTGATACTGTGTCAGATACTGAAATATCGTTAGGTCGCTACGACACGACAATAGATAGTCTCACTATTGCAGAGGCTGGGAAATATGTGATTTTTGCGTTCGGGCAATCTGGGTATGGGGATAACCTTTTGCTTATGAGTATAAGAAAAAATGGTTCCGAAATGGCCGCACAACACGGGCACGGCTCTTATATCCAACACACATCTTTATTCTGTGTGAGTAATTGTAGTGTAGGCGACACTCTCACACTTGTTGGGTATGTAAACAACTCAGCCTCTACGAAGCTTAGCCATGGGATCATCGCATTAAGAATTGGTTAGGAGCTTAGCTAGTTTTAGTGTAATAAAGCGTAATATAAGCATCCCAACCGCTTCTATCTGCATTTGTGTACATAGATACTTTACCGATTGATTTATCCGATACGAAAACGGTATCTATTTTGTTGTCGCTAGACGTGTATGGCATATTGTGCACACCGATAGCATTGCCTCCAGCTGGTCTTTGTACTGCGATGCTCTCAATCCATACTATATTGGCATTATTGGGGAATAATCCAGTTCTATCCACTCTGCTATTATTAGGCATGGCACCCCAGTTTATTGTCTTTTTATAAATCGTCTTCCCATCAACCCATGTATATCCAGTGTTAGCTTCTGTTGTGGAGTAATTACCAGAGAGAGTTGACATATCGATATTACGTGCTTGAATCAGAGCACTCTACCCCTGTTATTATTGACAATTTCGGCTATCTGCGATATAATGTGAGCATACTGAGTTTTGAAGTTTCGTACCCTCCTACATTTTGTAGGAGGGTAAGGCTTTTCTTAAGCGCCCTCATTAAGCACAAAGGAGGTAGATTTGGGTGCAAAAAAGAAGTATCCAGTCCCATTTGACCTTCAAGATGTGGCCAAAGTTGACGGCGACTTAAAGTTAGCCTTCTGGTACGCTCTTTTAAAAGACTATCGCA
>JAZNGO010000081.1:0-1703 GCA_045576515.1 Candidatus Nanosyncoccus sp.
TCGGCCAAATCAATGTCCCGAAGGATTATCTTGGCGTCATCGTTAAATCCCGCCGGTTCAAAACCTACCGCAAGCCTGACAGAAGCTATGAAAAGTTCGAGCTCGAATGGAATGATTTTAATGAGCGCTATGAAGTCTACGCTGCTAGCCGAGATGCCCTGCCTGCCTTTGAACTATTAAACCCGAAGTTTATGGAATTTTTGTATAGCAAAAATCCTAGCTACAACCTCGAGGTAGTGGACAATGTGATTTATATCTACGCCAAAGTCACCAATGTTAGCGAGCAGGATTACTCAGACATGCTCGAAGTCCTCCGCCGCGCTTACGACGAGCTCAAAATGTAATTAATTTTGCAAAAAATCGCCAAAAAGCTCTTCCTATTTTTATAAAAATGCGTTACAATAGAAGTATCGCAATCCATAGTGGTTCCTAAAAGGGACAGTAACTTAGAAAAACAAGGACGCTTCCGCGGAGAAGACATTAATGGCACTACAAGGGCCTTTAGCCTTCTGCGCAGGATTCCTGTTCTGAATCGCTATGGATTGCACCCCTTGCGGTGCCATTTATGTTGTAAGCGTGACACCCACCGGGAAAACAAAATAATCAAAGGGAGTCACCATGCAGGTCATACAAAAAATCAAGCAGTTTCTACTACACCGGAGTCTAATATCCGGCTCTAGTGACCCGGGGTCGGGTAATAGACTTCGGTGCAGTAGAAACACCTATATTAAGAATCAAAGAAACATCCGAATCATCGGCAGTGTTTCCTTGATTCTTTTGTTTGCTCTCACTGCCTTCACCCTTCGTCCTGTTTCTGTCTCAACAGACTTTGCCGAAGCCACCGCTAATCCTGCTACCACCACCCTAACCGTAGAAACATCCGGTAACGCCGCCATTCTAGACATCACTCCTAGTTCTACTTCTGGCACTTTCTCTTCTTCTGATACTTCTGGTACTAGTCTAGCCTTCAATGTCTCTACTAATAACATCACTGGCTATAATCTCGGCATCTCTCACGGTAGTTCTACAACTCCCGCTCCTCTTACGAATGAAGATTTGTCTACAAATTTAGATTCTCTTCCTGCCGGCACTAGTATCACAGATTCTGATTTTAATACTTCAACTTATGTTGGCTACTATGGCTATAAACCAAGTAAGCTAAACTCTCAGTCTAACTCTAACTACATTCCCGCCCCGACGGTTACCACTACTACTCTCAATGTGACATCGCAGGCGAATACAACAGATGCAAGTGATAACTACACTATCGCTCTCGGTGCTAACATAGACTACACCAAGTCTGCTGGTACTTATACTAATACCTTTATTTTGACAGCTGTCGCGAATAATGTAGCATACTCTATTAATTACAATGATAGTACTTGCGACACTACTTTAGCAAATCTTCCTGCGACTGAATCAGCCTCCACTGCTACTGCTTCATACTTTGCTCTTTCTAGCACTACACCCACTAGAACCGGCTACACTTTTGACAAATGGTGTGATGGTACAGTTACTCATGTAACTTCGGGTGACTCTACTTGCGATGGGGATAGCTATGCAGCTGGTGATCACTACTCTTTTTCTAGCCCTTCGGCTACTTCTACCAACGTAGCTAACTTGTATGCGATGTGGAAAGTAGATACTCATAGCCTAGCTATCACCTTTGCTGGCAGTGGGGTCTCTAGTGTAAAAGTCTGTAA
>JAZNGO010000082.1:0-7730 GCA_045576515.1 Candidatus Nanosyncoccus sp.
CTTTAAGCCAATCTTTAGCTTTGGCGAGGGCGCTACGACCGGTGTTGTCAGGCTGGTAATCTTCAACTTCGGGAATCATGACCGGGAGTTGATTTTCGGGGATGGGGTGCGGGTTACCATCTTTGTCATAAGCAATTGGAATCGGGCAGCCCCAGTAGCGTTGGCGCGAAATTAGCCAATCGCGCATGCGGTAATTGATTTTCTTGGTACCAAATTTATCAAAATCACAGAGGTCAGCTTCAACGATGGGTAGGTCGAATTTTTCGGCAAACTCGCGGTCACGTTCGTCATAGGCGGGTACTGCCATAATGGCGCCGGTGCCATAGCCCATCAAGACATAGTCGGAAATCCAAATGGGAATTTTCTCTTTGGTGGCAGGGTTGATGGCGTAACTGCCGGTAAAAACGCCGGTTTTTTGCTTGTTTTCTTGGCGCTCGATTTCGGATTTTTT
Organism: Candidatus Nanosyncoccus sp.; assembly: GCA_045576515.1. GTDB lineage: Bacteria > Patescibacteriota > Saccharimonadia > Saccharimonadales > Saccharimonadaceae > Nanosyncoccus. Next base: position 452 of record JAZNGO010000082.1, read on the forward strand.
TAGAGCTTCGGTTTTGTAGGCGAGAACTTTTTCGCGAGTATCTTCTGTGAGGAGCGCGTCTAGGCCTGGATACTCTGGAGCAACTACTAGGAAGGTAGCGCCGTAAATGGTGTCTGGGCGAGTGGTAAAGACGGTGATATGTGGTGCGCCGCCTACTACTTCAAAATCTATCTCGGCACCGGTACTGCGGCCAATCCAGTTTTTCTGCATAGTTTTGATTTTTTCGGGCCATTCGAGGCTGTCTATTTCATCGAGAAGTTCATCAGCGTATTCGGTGATTTTGAAAAACCACTGTTTCATTTTTTTCTTTTCAACTTCGTGACCGCAGCGCCAGCACTTGCCGTTTTCGACTTGTTCGTTGGCAAGAACGGTTTGGTCTACTGGGCACCACCATTGGTAGGATTCTTTTTGGTAAGCTAGGCCTTTTTTGTAAAGCTGGAGAAAGCACCATTGGGTCCACTTGTAGTATTCGGGAGAGCTGGTGTTGATTTCGCGTGACCAATCTATAGCGTAGCCGAGGCGTTTGGCTTGCTTACGGAAATTAGCAATGTTGATTTTGGTAACCTGTTGTGGAGCGGTGCCTGTTTTGATGGCATAATTTTCGGCAGGAAGACCAAAAGTATCGTAGCCAAAGGGACGCAAGACGTTAAGCCCTTGCTGAGAATAAAACCGCGTAAGAACATCTACGATGGTGAAATTACGGACGTGCCCGACATGAAGCCCAGCGCCAGATGGGTAAGGAAACATTTCGGCGAGCATCATTTTGGGCTTGCCTGGCTCCTCTGTAGCCTTGAAGGGCTGAGTGTCTTCCCAGATTTTTTGCCATTTTTGTTCTATTTTGAGCGGTTCGTATCTTTCCATAAGATAAATTATATCATATTTAGGTAAAAAGAAGCCCCCGAATCTTCGGGGGCTGGAGGGCGGTGTGCGAGCAGAAATAATAATAAAATTGCTGGCTTTTGCCCTTCTTTTCTATAATTGGTTGGTAATCCATCATACAGTGGGACTGCGACAATTTGTGTTGTCGAGCATTAACATCACTTCCTTTCAAAGGCACGCATATAAAATACTTTTGCGTGGATTCCTGGGGCAAATGAGATCGTGGCTCCAAAATTTAACTAAACTTTTTTGGGTTTAGCGGGTAGTGGGACTGCGACAATTTGTGTTGTCGAGCATTAATATCACTTCCTTTCAAAGGCACGCATATTAATACTTTTGCGTGGATTCCTGGGGCAAATGGGATCGTGGCCCCGGGAGGCTCTTAGTGCATTGAAATTCAAAACTTTACTGGGTTTAGTGGGTAGTGGGACTGCGACAATTTGTGTTGTCGAGCATTAATATCACTTCCTTTCAAAGGCACGCATATAAATACTTTTGCGTGGATTCCTGGGGCAAATGAGATCGTGGCTCCAAAATTTAACTAAACTTTTTTGGGTTTAGCGGGTAGTGGGATTGCGACAACGTGCCAGGTTGATAATTACCAACCGAATCATCTCCTTTTTTATGTACTAGTCTTACGACCTATTATCATTATAGCACATATGGTTAAAAAAGTCAATAGTTTTTTTGAAAAAAGTTAGAAAATATGGCGCAATATGGTTTTATATAGAGCTGGAGCAATAGTTGCACCGAAATACTTTAATTATAATTTGAGCATTTTTTGCAAAAAAAAGTTTTAGATAAGATTAGAGACACGAATATATTTATTGTAGATAAAATCCCCTGGCAATATTGTCAGGGGATATGATGCGATCGTCATGCGGTGGGCGTAGCAAGGAACCTTCGGAGCGTGATTGTTTCGATAGCGGACAAGTCATCGGAAGGCTCTTGGTATAAATTGACAACGAGCGCTATGCCGAAGCTTGTACCTATTATGCCCCAATTCTTTTCGTATTCGTCTTTGAATAACCTTTTTGCGAAACTCTTGCCAGCATCTTCGTAATACAGCATCGCATCTTGTACAGATAATGCGAACAGAGGCAGGCGGTACTCAAGGGCGCATATGTACAAATCTCTTAAAGCCCAGAGGGCTGTCGCGTCTTTTTGAAAGATTCTTGACATCGATACATCATCAGGCGCACCGGTGGACGATTCGTCATAGCGTTTTTCAATCTCCTGTGTCGTGATACCATAGAGATTTTTAAGACTATGGACATTGGCTATTTCGCGGATCCGCTGAAGCGCGTCCATAGGTAAAATCTGACGATAGACCTCGGCCACGGTGGGGATATGCTCCGCATATTTTTTTACGATCATTTTGTTACCTCCTAAATTTTATTACACTATCTCTATTTTGCTAGGCAAAACGGAGAATAATGTAATAAAATGGGCTATGGAAAAGTTCTTGTGTCAGAGAGGCACATACTATATATTGTATCATACTTTAGTAAATATGTCAAGATTATTTTGTAGATCGTAGTTAAGGAAAAGCCCCCGGGACGTGCACGGGGGGGCTTGACTTGGAAGCTTTAGAGGATGTGGCCTTCAGCATCGGCCGTGGCGCATGAATGTACCGCGTGCGGGTCGATTCTGACGGTAAGGGTAAGGCCGCAAATGTGTACTTCGGGAATGTCAATGACATCGTCATGCTCGGTGGCTTTTTGGAAGAGTTGGGGCATGAGTATCTCCTGCAAGAAGAGACTCACGGCATACTGTGGAGATACCACGAGTATAGCGATTTTACCGCCATTGCCGGCTTTGACATCCTGGTCAATGCAGCTCAGAATGTCGGGAATTGAGCTGATGACTTCTACTTCGACCATGAGTTCGCCACCGAATGCATTGATGTTGCATCTTTTACCTTTTAGACCTTTGCAGCCGAATATGTCGACCATTGTGCCGCCATGCAGCGAAAAATTTTTTCCTTCGATAGTACTATTAGCCATATAAAGGCCTCCTTTTGTAATGTACTTTGGCGTAGTTAAGAAAAGATTTTAACTATGCTGTAATATTGTATCATACTATGTATATTTTGTCAATAGCATTTTGACAAAATATAGGGAAAATGGTTATAATGTAGGTATGAAATTGATATTAGTACTAGACAATATACGCTCGTGTTACAATGTGGGAGCAATATTGCGTACGGCGGAAGGGTTTGGGGTGGATAGGGTGGTACTATCTGGCTATACCCCTAGAGTGCATGATACTAAGCTTTTACCACATTTAAGAGAAAAATTAGATAAAGAGATACATAAGACAGCGCTGGGGGCAGAAGATATGCTAGATATATATTCATCTGATGATATAATTTCTGATTTAGTGAAATTTAAGAAACAGGGGTGGCAGGTGGTGGGGCTAGAAAATAACATAGAGAAAGTGCCGATTTATACGCTGAATAGCCCAAAATTACAGGAGAAATTAACAGATAAAATAGTGTTGATATTAGGGGAAGAAGTGAAGGGGATAGATTATTCGCTATATGATATAATCGACCTGTTTGTAGAAATACCGATGAAGGGACAGAAAGAATCTTTTAATGTGTCGGTGGCAGCTGGTATCGCTATGTATGGTATAATGAATTTATGATAAAGATATATACAACGCCAACTTGTGCATATTGTCATGCGCTGATGGATTGGCTGGATGAGATGGGGGTAGAGTACGAGGAGGTGGATGCTACGCAGTATCCAGAGATTTCTGCTGTACCGGTGACAGAAATAAACGGCGAGCGGATAGTGGGGTTTGACCGCCCGGCGATAAAGCGGGCCTTGAAAAACTTGAAGTAGTTTTTCGGACAGAAAAAGCCCCGCGGAAGCGGGGCGAGGAAGTGATGACCGTAAAATTACGGTTCGGGGTCGTAATACCAGTAAAGACAGTCAGTGCTTGTGGCACAGTGCAACTTAATTACGTCTGAATCTGTGGAGATACGATTATTGCCGTTTTTATCTGGCACGGGGAAAGTAGCAGTAATCTTCTCGCCGTGGTTAGAGATTACTAAGTTTCCAATTAGGTAATTGGCATAGATGTATCCGGTCTTTGCGAAGTGCATGAGGGCGCGTCCTCTGTCCTCTACTACTCTATGTTCGAGTAAGCGGTCATATGTGTGCCCGCGTGCAAACCATGTGGATGGGAACAGACTACCGGTATTTGCATGTCTTACGTATTCTGTAACTAGCGGACGGTTTTTTTCGGATATATAGTCGTCTACTCCCGCAAATATAGTGTATTCATTAGCACACATAAAATATTTACCAAAGCAGGTAGAACTTAAATCTACAAGCTCACAAAAAGACCAGTCTAGAGGTTTAAGCATTTGAGTTGAGGCATAGTTGCGGTGAAGCAAATTGTGCTTATAATTCTCTAGCGTATTACTTAGACAAGTCTTTTCTTCGTGGCGACACAAAGTGGCTAATGCAAGGCATTTGCCGCCGTAGCGTGTTACTAAGAATTGTTCTTTGGGGTTGTCGGACGAATTCCCAAAATACCCGAATGGTTTTATGATTTTTGCGATACTGCTCCCAAGCATTACTTTGTGACCATACCAGTCGTAGAGCTCGCCTTCGAAAAAAAGCGTGGTACGGTATTTGGGAAAGAATTTTTTGATTTGGTTGCCGTCTGAATCCATAAAGAGCAAGTATCTTTCTGGAATAGATCCGTTCTCATCAAAAAGATCTACGGCCTCAATAACCTTATAGAGTTTTTTTGACACATTTATCACTCCTTTGTAATGTACTAAGTTAAAAACTCTGATTTAGATTTTAACATATTTTTGGAATTTTGTAAAATCCCAAGAAAATACCCCGCTTATGAAAGCAGGGCAGATGGGTATTGAAAAACGCAAAATTTATGATTCTGGGTCATAATACCAATAGATAGTTTTAGCATAGCACCCATGTTTTTTGGATATATATTTTAAAATTTCCAAATCTGTAGATATGCGTTGTGCGCATCCTGTTTTGTCTATTGGGGGTGCGGTAGCTGTGATTTTAGTGCCATCTTTGGATAGCGATAATTTCCCATACACAAAACAGAATTCCTTGGCATAACTAGGGCAATTAGCCATTGTGCTTTTCTTGGCAAAAATTGCTTCACGATGAGTAAAAATCCTATGCCTAAGCCAAGTGCAGGGTGCTCCTGAAAAGACGATGAAATCTCCAGGGCTACCTGGGGATAGCTCATTTCTAGCGTCTATAGTTATGTTGCCGATAGCCGTGTGCATCAGCAATGCATTTAGATAGGAATTAACTGGATCAGTAGGTATATCTTTCTCAGTAATTCCTTCTGTTGTCCTGATTAAAATTTTGGGATAATAGCGTCCATCCGACACATTTATCACTCCTTTGTAATATACTAGGCAAAACCTTATTACGTATATTACTATTATTTTGTTATTTTGTCAAATTTAAGGCAACAGGCCTAGATTTTTAGATACGGTAAAAGCCGCCGCATTTCGCGACGGCTAACAGAATTATCTTAAATCGACAAGTCCGCCAAGGTAATGGGCCGAATAAAGGCGCCAATCGGTCCGGTCGTAGATAAATTCTTCACCTTCGAAGTTATCAATATCGCCTTTCCACTGGTTAATATATCTTAATCCATTTTCAGCAACAAACACCTCAGGCCCACGCCAAGGGCTTTTGGGATCACACTGCTCTAAGGCAGGGCGCAAGCAAGCATAGACAGATTCTTTGTTTGCCCCGGAATTCACCTCGCCACGATAAACCATTGTCCAGCATACGACACCCTGATAGGTTATTTTGGTTAAACCAGAGAACGGTTCTCCGCCATACCAGGTATCAATGTACTCCCAATCGCCTTCTTTATATCTCAGAATATGGCCACCATCGGCTGTGTCGGTAGGCTTTTCTGCGCTTCCGTAGCCGTGTTTCTGCGCCCGGTATAAAAACCCGCGTAATTCTTCGATAAATTCTGCATTATTGATACATCTCTCCATTATTTCACCTCCTAATCTATAGACTGGAATAGATGTATAATGAAAATTATATCATAAATTACCCAAAAAGCAAGAAAGCCCTCTGATATTAAACTTAGAGAAAGCCCCGCAATAATGCGGGGCTAGACTTATGGGGTACAAAATTCGTAAGCATCTTCGGTAGTTATTTCATCTCTTATAAACCAACACCATTTAATTTTTTCATTGTACCTAGTTGTGGTTATGAGCAAAAATGCTTTACCATCTATGCTCTTTGTGAATTTTTTGCATTTTTCAACTTCAGCGTAGCCAATCTGGATTTCTTCATTTTCACCATAATAACGATATACGTATTGATCGCCTACGTTTACGAAGAATTTGTCGTTATCTGTTGAATTTAGCTCGGCTAGAAAAACAGTTTTGTAGAGCTGCTTAACTCTTTTCTCTCGACAACTTCGCCTCTTTCTGAGTACGCGGGGAAAGTAAGTACTATTAAGGCGGCCGCAATTATAAAACATAATACAGCGGCTGTATCCAATACACGTTTCTTTTTCGTACTCATAAGGAGACTTTCTTCCTTAACGTAGATTAAAATGATGGTCCCAGCAAAGGTAAAAACGGCATAAAATGCAAACAAAAAGTACCAATACACATTTATCACTCCTTTGTAATGTACTAAGTTAAAAACTCTGACTATAGAATAGCATAATTCTTTGGTTTTGTAAAATTGGTGTAAGAAAATGCCCCGCGGGAGCGGGGCGGGGGAGGTGGGCACTAAGGATCGTAGTACCAATGAACGGTGTAGTAGCCCAAGCTAGGAGGAGTGGCTACATGCTCCAGCACGCCAATATCCGTAGATATACGGATAAATCTTCCGCCGCCATCTCTTACGGGGGCGTAGGCTGTGATTTTCTTGCCGTTTCTAGAAAATGAGAGTTTGCCGTATAGAAAATGGCATACCTGAAGAGTACTGGGATTTAGGATTTTTGACTTGAGAATGGTGTCGCGGTCTGTGGCTATACGATGTTTGACCCAATTATCTGGGTGTTTGCCGTCCTTAGATACGAATACTATGAAGTCTCTTGGGTTGTCTGGGGTAAGTTTGCGCCGTGCATCTATGATGATTCTGTCAGTGCGGGTATGGGTAAGTAGAACATCAAAGCAATGGCTATTGATTTCTTTCTCTACGGTATTTTTAGGGGTGCGGATAAGCAAAGTGGAGTATTTGGTATGCATTGTTGTCACCTCTTTTGTAAGATTCTAGTTATAAAACTCTAGTAAAATTATACCATTTTTGAGATAATTGTAAAGTATTGCAAAAATATAAGAAAAGTGATAAAATGGGTAAAATTATCTATTAATTAAGGAGCGATATGCCTGAACCTAAAAAACAGAGTAGCCCGC
>JAZNGO010000083.1:0-1950 GCA_045576515.1 Candidatus Nanosyncoccus sp.
ACTACATCAGGTTCTAGTGCCATTAAGTACAAGATAGGAGCTAAATCATCTGCTACTCAACTAGCTGGTGAATATACTAACGCTATTAACTTCATTGGTATTACTAACCCAGACCCACCCATCATATACATGCAAGATACTACTCTAGCTGATTGTGGTAAATCTATGGTAGATAGAAGAGATCATAACGTCTACTCTACTACACTAATAGGCGATACTTGCTGGATGACTAAGAACCTAGATTTGCCAGGTGGAACAAGATTAAGTTCAAGTGATACTGATTTTGAATCCACATATGAGTTACCTACTACTAATGGCTGGACAGTAGAAAATGGTAAGTTAGTCATGCCAGCATCTAGTACTACTGGTTTTGATACTGATAATTATGCCTACGTCTATAATTCTGGCAGAACTCCTGCTAGTGATTCTGGCTGTACGACTCCGGGTTGCTATTCCTACTACTCATGGGATACTACTACAGTGGGTTCTGGTAGAAGTATCACGACTGACAATACCGACGCTCCTTACAGCATCTGTCCCAAAGGTTGGCACTTACCCAACACCAGAACTGGTACCAATGACACGGCAGACTTCCGTAAGCTAATGACCGTCCTAGGTGGTAGTGCGGATATCCAGACTTATGACGCTAACACTTCTCCTACTGGGGCCACTATCTTTAGCGGCTTATCTAGCGACCCGCTTAATTACTTGCGTGCCGGCTACTACTACGGTAGTACGTTCTACTACGGTGAAGGCAGCGGGTACTACTGGTCTACTACCTCTTACTCGGGGACTAACGCCCGTAGCCTCACCTTCAGTTCGACGAACGTGAATTCCGCCGACAACAACGCCCGCAGGTTCGGGTTTTCAGTCCGTTGCACCCTCAATCACGACTAAAACCCCAACCAGATTTTCTTTATAAATTACGCTCAAATTGGTAATAAACCATTTTTATGCTATAATATTACAGTCATTCGAAGGGGGTGATCTTATGAGGTTCTTTTCACAGTTGTTTACCTTTGGGATTATATTTTGGGTATTTTCAATCCTTTATCCAAATTACATAATCATTGGCAATCTCGAAACGCTAATTATCGCCGCCGTAATATATTCAGTTTTATGTTATGTTTTTATATACATAACCCTAAACTCTATACTATCATTATTAATAGGCGGTCAATTCATCACGGCTAGCATTATATCGCTCTTTTTTAGTATCGTTGTTAGCTACTGTACGCTTTACGCAACTGAAGCATTAATTGCTGGCTTCCAAATCACAAATTCCACACTAAGATTAATCATAGCCACAGCGTTAGCATTTCTTGCCAACCCAAATCCAAACAACTAAATATAATTCCACCGCCCGCCAAAATTGGCGGGATTTTTCACCCCACCCCTGTATTAGCACTCTTGACGTTTGACTGCCAACGTGCTACAATAGATAGTAATTAGCACTCATACATACCGAGTGCCAGCGTAAATAACGGAAAAGGAGAACAAAATGTCAAAAATCATCGGTATTGATCTCGGCACCACCAACAGCGCTTTCGCTTACATGGTCGCCGGCAAACCCGAAGTTATCACTAATAGCGAAGGCGACCGCACTACCCCGTCAGTAGTTGCTGTTACTAAAAAAGGCGAGCGTCTCGTTGGTAAAGTCGCTCAGCGCCAACGCGTCACTAATCCCAAAAACACTATCTACGGCATCAAGCGTCTCATCGGCCGCAAGTTCGAAGACGACGAGGTTAAGCGTGACGTCGAAATCAGCCCCTACAAGATAGTTAAGAAGGGCAATGGCGTAGCCGTTGAAATGGATGGCAAAGAATACACCCCAGAAGAAATCTCCGCCATGGTCCTCAGTAAAATCAAGGCCGACGCGGAAGCCTTCCTGGGCGAACCTGTCACCGAAGCTATCATTACCGTGCCGGCTTACTTCGACGATTCCCAGCG
>JAZNGO010000084.1:0-1639 GCA_045576515.1 Candidatus Nanosyncoccus sp.
AAAAAAATACCCCACCAAATGGTGGGGCTAAGACAGGCTAAGCCTGTAATGTTCATGTCTCGCGGATGGTGAATTATAAAGGAGGTGTTTTTTATCCCCAAGTATTTTGTTAAGCAAATGTATGCTTGGGAAATGAATTCATCATGCCGCTTATGCGGTTTTGGCGCCCGTGGCTTTTGGCGCCATAATAAGGTTTTCGGTGCCCTTTAGAGCGCCGTAGATGCCATTTCTTTTACCTCGAAATGACACACTTGTTGTCAGTCTAATGCAAACCCTTATCACCTATCCGCGAGACTCCAAGGAGTTCTATCACCCTTCACCTGGAAATTCCAGGATTAGTTTCCCCCCAGAAACTATTACGAAGGAGTGATATTTACAATTATATAATACATTCTAAAAAAAGTCAATATTTTTTGGCAAAAATATAGCCCCACCAAACGGTGGGGCCAAGACAGGCTAAGCCTGTTAATGTGCGTGCCTCGCGAAGGAGTCAAGAAGGAGACGAACTTACATATAACGCTATCACTCTAATAGGTAGGTGAGTGATAGCTAGGTGCGGTGTGGGTTATAGTCGGACATGTCGTGCATGTCTTATTTGTAAGCATTTGCCCCTATCGTCCTCCGCGAGACCAAAATAAAAAGGAAAAAATCATGCAACCCATCTATGAGAGCGGCTGGAGACCTAACCGCGGACCTCAAAGAAGGGTCACTGTGATTATATAATGTATTTGCAACAATGTCAATATTTTAGTAATAAAATATAGCCCCACCATCTGGTGGGGCGTGTGTTGTGCGGATTTCTTCATCCGCTAATGTGCAGCAGGCCTTGCGGGAGTAGTTATGTTTACTTGTTCCTTCAAGAAAGACTACTAAAACAATAAACTACAAACAACGAACTACGAACTACAAACTACGAAGATGAGATTCATACCCACGAGTCATCTTATTTGCCAAAAGGCAATCCGCCAATTTCGGGCCTAATGGAAGCCCATCCATTGGACCATATTTTGGAGTTTTTTACTCCCGCAAGGCTATAATAAAGCTTGTCTCCCCTAACGGTGGTAGACAGCAAACGTATTGTACAATACCTTTACGTATATTGTCAATAGCCTGTGTAGGTCCAACCAAAGCTAACCAAACCTCTCCGGTGCTTCCCCAGAGTAAATTGTGACCTCTCTTAGCGTCATTGGTTGGACATGAACTATAGTCATGAGAACTATGATTTGAAAAAAAGGGAGCCCTATTATAAAAGGCAGTATATTTTTGTACAGGCCTGTTTTACTTAATACCTATTAAGTATAGGACCCCCTCCTTTCAGGCCTAGACTAATAATAACATATATTCGTAGATAAGTAAAGGGCGTCACTATAGCGTCACTTCTTACCACTTTGGAACAAAAAAAGGCGCCGCCGAAGCGGTCACCATTGATAATATCCCCTCCTTTCCAGGATTTTTACAACAACGCAGTGCGCCAGCGCAATTGCTTCCGATACGAGCCACAAAACCTCAAAGGTTGATACAACCTTTGCACTGACGCCGGTCAGCGCCAGAATGAGGAAGGTGATGGCTAGTACGAAGGTTGCTATTAAAGTATAGCGCAGTGCGATATACAAAGTATCCGCGAGTGCCCAGCGGCGTT
>JAZNGO010000085.1:0-10464 GCA_045576515.1 Candidatus Nanosyncoccus sp.
CATAACCTTTATGCTTAAAAGTATCCCCCCCCCCCCCAGGACGAATGTCAATGAGGCAAAATTCCTCTGTAAAACAGAAGCAAAATAGTGCTAAAAAGTACATACATTTTTATAAAAACCACTTCGGACCGAAAAAGAAACTCATAGTACCACTATCATATCCCTAGCTTCACAGGGGGTATAGTTTTGCATATATGGGGGTCTGACCACCATCAAAAACTAGAATAAAATATAGTGGGAATGACCCCCTACTACTTTTGCATAAAATATTTTAGATTTAGAGCGTACTATTTATAGTTTTACAGATATAGATTTTTACTTACTAATACGATATAATACTAGCAAGGTGCACTTAGTGAGAGAAAATTAGATAAGATAGGCAATTCCCGCCTATCAAATCTTCCTTTAGCATAGTTGCTACCTGTCTCACCAGGGTGTACCAAGACATTTAAAAAGCCTTCTGGCTTTTTTTAATGTCTTACTACATTGGGAGGGACGAGAACCCGCAGAGTTCGCTCGTAGTAGGAGCTGAGTAACAATCTAGAATTTATTCTAGATTGCTCGAAGCGACGCCCTACGAATTGTTTTTACTTCGTAAAAACAAAATCCCTCCCGGTGTACCAAATTATATTGCTGTATCTGAGTATATAAAAATCCATTTATTGGATTTATTTTTTGGCAAAACAAAAAATGGTAGTACCGACTGGAATTGAACCAGTGACCTTGGGCTTATGAGTCCCACGCTCTAACCAACTGAGCTACGGTACCACGCCACTTAATTATACCACAAAACTATGTTATAATGAAAGCATGAATACTAAAAAAGGTTTCACCGTACTAGAAATCATCATCGTAGCAGCCTTTGCCTCGCTACTTCTAGTCTTATTCTTTGTTCAAAAGTCCAATCTAGACGCCATGCAACGCGATGAAGCCCGCAAGACTTCCATCAACGCCATGTACTACGCCCTAGAAGAAAGCTTCTACCCAGCCCACGGCTATTACCCAGAATTCATCTCCGAGTCCAATATCACAGTAATCGACCCGGCCCTTTGGACAGACCCATTAGGTTACAACCTCGGCGATCCTCTCAGCTCTTACTCATACACCCCGGCCAATTGCAAAGAAGGCAAGTGTCAAGAATACACCCTCAAAGCCACCCTCGAAAAAGAAGATGCATTCGTAAAATACAACCGCAACTAACAGCTATTTGCTAATCTTCCTCTTTTTTCTGATGGCCCCGCTTTTTGGCCTTAGATATCAGGTCTGTCACCGCTTTCAAATCTTCACCATTTATATCTGAATACTTAAAAGTATATGTAGTTTCATCCCCCACTGTAGCTAGCCGTAGAGTCCCATAGTGAAACAGGTTTTGCAAAATACTATCCTGCCGAAAGCTCGCATCCTCCACCGATACCAAATCTATAATATTCACCGAATTCACTACCGGCGAAGCCATAGTCATCTGTATAGCGCGCTTGTTGGTAATAAATAGCCTATTGCCATTGTATATTTTTAGCGCTACCAAACCTATCAGCACCGTTGCCATCACTAGCGCTGCTAATATTATAAAAAGATAATTCCGCCCCAAATCATCTACCATATGCTGCTCTACTAGTACCAGCAAAAAAGCCAATAGCTCCAATATTATCCCTATACCAGTGCCAAAAATTATTAGTAGTAAGCACACTCTCGCTCGTCGAAAAGCAAATTCCACATACTCATCTTCCTCTAGCCTCAGCCCCGGAAAATCTTTTTTACTTCTATCATGACGAATTTTAGCTAAATGTTCATCCATCATAACTCCTTTTTATTATTATATCTTATTTTTGGCATTTTGTAAATGTTTTCTTCCCTTTTCTGTCACCATCCGCCCCCGTGGAGTCCGAGCCAGCAACCCTAGCTGTAGTAGGTATGGCTCGTAATAGTCCTCTATCGTAGCTGCCTCATCACCAGTCAACGCCGCTATAGTGGTAAGTCCTACGGGCCTATCTCCATAGTTTTCATACATCAGCTCCAACATATTGCGGTCCGCCGAGTCTAGCCCCAAATAATCTATTTCCATCAAATCTAGTGCCTTCTTAGCTACCACTGTATCTATTATCCCGTCACCATTTACATCGGCATAGTCGCGCACCCGTTTGAATATTCTATTTGCTATACGCGGCGTCAGACGCGACCTCGTAGCCAGTAGCTCCGTGGCCTCCGGCACAATTTCGGTGTTTAATATTCCTGCTGTACGATTAATTATTTGTTCTATCTCCGGCTCCTTATAGTATTCTAGCCGATGAATTATCCCAAACCTATCTCTTAGCGGCCCCGCTAGCGACCCAGTCCGCGTAGTAGCTCCTATCACGGTAAACTTCGGCAAATCTAGCCGCACGCTCCGCGCCGCCGGACCCTTGCCTATCACTATATCCAGCTTATAATCTTCCATCGCCGAATACAACACTTCTTCCACCGCCCTACGTAGCCGGTGTATCTCATCTATAAACAGCACGTCGCCATCCTTTAGGTTTGTCAAAATAGACGCAAGATCCCCCGCCCGTTCTATCGCCGGACCACTCGTCACCCTTAACGATGCGCCTAGCTCATGCGCTATTACCCCCGCCATTGTGGTTTTACCCAGCCCTGGCGGACCATATAGTAGTACATGGTCTAGCGTACTACCATCGCTTCGCTTTTTTACTGCCTCTATCGCTAACTTTATATTATTTTTTAGATGTTCCTGTCCAATATATTCTGTAAAACTCGTTGGACGCAAAGATATTTCTATCTTTTCTTCCTCTCTGTCATTTTCCGCCGCTGTCGGCTCTACCAACCTCTCTATTGCCATACCTCCATTATACCAAAAAACTCCCCCTTACGCTACTCGGCATCTACAATATACATAATACATCGCACAGCTTCCAAAATCCGAACCTCAAGTCCTAGCAGACTTGACAGCCGAGTGCTAATTTGCTACAATAGAGGTAGATTAGCACTCGCTAGTCATGAGTGCTAAGCATAAAAACAATAATTTAATAATTCAGAAGATGTTAGCTTGGATGCTCCGCAAGGAATAAGCGAGCAACGGAATGAGCCGTACTAAGTGGTACGGTGAATGAGTAGCGCAACTTATGACGCCGCGGAGCGCCAAGATAACGCTTCTGATAGGAGGAATACAATATGTCAAAAATTATCGGCATCGACCTCGGCACCACCAACTCGGCATTTGCCTACATGGTGGCTGGCAAACCAGAGGTTATTACCAATGCAGAAGGCGACCGCACCACCCCATCGGTAGTGGCGGTTACCAAAAAAGGCGAACGCCTAGTGGGTAAAGTAGCGCAGCGTCAACGCGTCACCAACCCTACCAATACTATATACGGTATCAAGCGTCTTATCGGCCGCAAGTTCGACGATGAAGAAGTTCAGCGTGATATCAAAATCAGCCCATACAAAATAGTCAAAAAAGGCGCCGGCGTAGCCGTAGAAATGGACGGCAAAGAATACACCCCAGAAGAAATCAGCGCCATGATTCTTTCTAAAATCAAAGCCGACGCCGAGGCATTTCTTGGCGAGCCTGTCACCGAAGCTATTATCACGGTACCAGCATACTTTGATGATTCTCAGCGCCAAGCCACCAAAGATGCCGGCAAAATTGCTGGCCTCGAGGTGAAGCGTATTATCAACGAGCCTACCGCAGCAGCCCTAGCCTACGGCCTAGAGAGCAAAAAAGACGAAAAAATCGTAGTTTTCGACCTTGGTGGCGGTACATTTGATGTATCCGTACTAGACCTTGGCGATGGCGTATTCGAAGTGATGTCCACCAACGGCGACACTCACCTAGGTGGCGAAGATTTCGACAACATCATTGTAAATTTCCTAGTAGATGAGTTCAAAAAAGAGTCCGGTATAGATATCACCAAGGATGCCGCCGCTATGCAGCGGGTAAAAGACGAAGCCGAGAAAGCCAAGAAAGAGCTTAGCTCTAGCACCAGCACCGACATCAATCTTCCCTTCCTTTCCGCCGATGCCGATGGCCCGAAGCACTTTGAGTACACTCTTACTCGTGCCAAACTAGAAGAGCTAGTAGAGCCTCTGCTAGACCGCCTAGCTAGCCCAGTAGAAAAGGCTTTGCAAGATGCCAAGCTCAACACCAAAGATATAGATGAAATAGTCATGGTAGGCGGTATGACCCGCATGCCAGCTGTAGTAGAAAAAGTAAAGAAGCTCTTTGGTAAAGACCCTATGCAAGGCGTCAATCCAGACGAAGTAGTAGCCGTAGGCGCTGCCATTCAGGCCGGCGTACTCCAGGGCGATGTCAAAGACGTGCTCTTGCTAGACGTTACCCCACTTACTCTCGGCATCGAAACTATGGGTGGTGTCCGCACTCCACTAATAGATCGCAATACTACTATTCCTACGTCCAAGTCCGAGGTATTCTCTACCGCCAGCGACAACCAGCCACAGGTAGAAATCCACGTGCTCCAGGGCGAACGCGAATTTGCCAAAGACAACAAATCTCTTGGTAGATTTATTCTAGATGGTATCGCTCCAGCGCCACGCGGTGTGCCACAGATAGAAGTCACCTTTAATCTAGACGCCAACGGTATTCTTAATGTCACAGCGAAGGATAAAGGCACCGGCAAAGAGCAGTCTATTACTATCCAAAACTCCGGCAACATGAGCAAAGAAGATATCGAAAAAGCTCAAAAAGAAGCCGAAATGCACGCCGAAGAAGATAAAAAGAAAAAGGAAGCGATAGATGCTAAAAACCACCTAGAAAACGCTGTATATCAGGCCGAAAAAATGCCAGATGAGTACAAAGACAAGCTCAGCGACGAAGACAAAGATACCATCAAAAAAGCCGTAGAAGATGCCAAAAAGACTTTGAGTGACGAATCCGCCGGCAAAGATGCCTACGAACAAGCCGCCAAAGACTTGAATGACCGCATCATGCCTATCGGCGCCAAGATGTATCAGTCTGCTAGCGAAGACACTAAGTCTGACGAGGCGAAATCTGAAGATAGCAAATCTGATGACGAGCCCGTAGAAGGCGAAGTGGTAGATAAATAATATTTACCGCCATCCACAAATACAGCCACTGGTGAGGTGGCTGTATTTTGCCCAGTCTTGTATTAACTACTGCGCTACGCAGCGGACAGAGCAACCGAGGCTCCTGGCATTGATGTTAGCCGGGGTAACGGCACCAGAACTGAAGCTCAAGTAGTGCGCGCCGTAGCTATTGCTGACCGTACTAGACCAATAGCAACCTTCGCGGCCGGTACTGCCTGGCGAGCCACCGCTGACGAACCCAGACCGGGCTAGCCACAAAGGCGCTGTACGGATAGCATTGAAGCCACCGTCTAAATAACTGTAATAACCACCTGGAGGGCCAGATTGCCATTCACCTAGAATACCATCGTAGCTAGTAATCATAGTGATTTGTTCATTGCCCACTGTGTAGCTTTCCGCATTGGCATTCTTTGGTAGCCTCCATCCAGCTGGGCAGATGGAAGTATCTATGTTAACATATTGGTCATCATCTCCATATTCAGATGTGTCATTACTTGCCACCGCGGCAGACCAGTTGTAATAATTACCGGCGTGATAATGTTCACAGGAGCCATCTTGGTGAGCTTGTTCACAAGTTGCCTTGTCAGTGGCTGTATCGTTATCGTTATTGCCACTAGTGTAATAGTATATATCACCTGGGTCAGCGGAGTATGGTGCGGTGGTGCTGCTTTGCCAGCCCGGTACTGAAGTACCTTGAACAGCAAGCGTGCTATTCTCTGGCGTCCACTTGGCCTTAATGTTAGTATTTTCTGGAGTAAGCTCCGTTTGGTTGTTTAGATCTAAGTCTAGATTTTGTGTCATCCATACGTGACCATCTGCTAGCTTGGCAATGTAGTACATGGTTTGGTCACGGTTATCTTGAAGCTGATATTGTTGGCCTGGAGTCATGGAGGCAAGTACACTAGCTTTTTCTTCTGCAGAAAGTTTAGCGAAGTCTTGCATTTCGGTAAGGTCGCTTATTATAGGCAAATCTTCTTCCCACTGGGCATAGAGGGTAATATCTTCAGACTTATCTAAGCTAGCTGTAAACTCTGCCTTGTCTGCATAAGCTTTACCTTCGCCATCTGCCTGGGTATTCCATTCTGTAAAGGTATAGCCTTCTTTAGTGAAAGTGTTTTCTGGCAAAGTTATAGTATCACCAGCTATTATAATCATACCTTCCATAGCTACTCCACTATCACTACCATTGCCATCAAAGGATAGGTTGGTGATGTGGTTTGGTTGTGCTTCATAGTTTATATTAGTACTTGTATATGTGCCTTTGGGGATATCTGGAGTAATGTAGAAACCATAGTAGATAGTAGTAATGTCTTCTGCTTCTGTAGCTAAGTAGTCTTTGTCTGTGATGAAGGTAGGGTTGTCTGCATCTGTAGATAGTGGAGCATATACTTCATCTGCCTTATCTTCTGGTTCTACTAGTGCTAGGCCATAAGTATTGTCTGTAAGTTTAGTTACGGGACTCCATCCTCTACCTACTCCTTCTTCATTTGGTTCTAGTGGTTCTGGTAAGGTTACCATAGGAATGACATTACTTGAATCCGTAGTAGATACTAGGTTAGTGTCTTCCGCATAGGCCGTAAGAGTATAGCCAGCCTCAGTAGCTTCTGCTACCGTTAGTCCTACTGGTAACACTGCAAATACAGGTTCATCTGCTAACTCTATAGTGAGCTCTTCTGATGATGAAGTGACAGTAAGACTATCATCCGTAGCATTTGCACCTAGTTTGAGAAGCCCCGCAACAGTACCAAGTGACACTACTGCAGCGAGTGAAGCTAGGCCTATGGTAGTGGCCTTTTTGTGCCTAAGGTTTATGAATTTACCTTGTTTTTTATTACGGTAGTATAGTACCGCTAATACTACAGCTAATATTATCACAGCTGCAGTGATACCAAGAATAGTAGCCTCAGGGCCACCTATTCCATGTGTGAAGAGCCCAGTATTTGGCACTACTGGTTCTATAGGTGTAGAGCCAGGCTCTACAATGTTTATGGTGATGTTGCTTTCCATCTCCAAATTTCTCCTTTTTATTAAGTTAATATTGTTTTGTTTTACATTGTTACCTTATTCACAATTATCGATGAACATTAAGGCAAAATCTACCTTTAGGTAGATTCTTGCCGCCGGAGGGGCGGAGCGATGTGGTAAAATCTTCGATTACCACACCGCGAAGCTTCCGAGATAATATGAATAAGGTAGCAATGCTTGTATTGTTTATGTTCTCGGTACTATTACAAAAATGGCACCGCGAGGGGTGCAACATACAACTAATCTGGTACTTATATCCATTTGAAAAGTCATATACCTCACGGTACCATTTCTCTTTTCAAATGAATATTCTATAGAATAAATAAAGTACCTATATTAATTGTATGTTGCACTCTTATCATATCACGCTTATGCTCGGCGCGCAAGCATTTTTTAGTAACGGCATTATTGCATTATTCACTAGTATTGAGGAACATTAAGGCAAAATCTACCTTTAGGTAGATTTTGCCGCCGGAGGGGCGGAGCTTTGGTGTAAAATTTCTCTTACACCAAAGCGCAGCTTCCGAGATGCAGTGGATTATTTAACAACAGCCACATTTTCATCTACGTGCTATAATTAGTTCATGAAAATAGTATTTCCAGAGCTAAATAATCCCTTAGCAGCAGAAGCAATCCAACACTTCCCGGATATAGAGTTTTTGCCGGCACCAAACCTAGACATCGCTGTCCAGATGTTAGCTTCCGGCGAAGCGGACTCTATGATTTCTGGCCTAGATTATCCTTCTCGTGATGTGCTTATAGCTTTTAAAAACAATCTCCCCTTAGAATCCGATTTTTTCTCTAGCTGTTTTATCTGCGAACGGGAAAATACCCATTTCGCTCTTGCCGACGGCGGCGTCAATAAACTTCCTACTAAAGACCAGCTTTACACCATAGTCGAAGACACAGCTACAACATTTAATGCTTATTATGGCGAACAACCTAAAATAGCCATGCTTTCCTACTCCACTAATGGTAGCGGCGGCAAAAACCCCGATCTAGATAAAATCCATTATGTTATAGAGCAAATCCGTTCCGCCCACCCCGACTGGCTAATAGATGGCGAGATGCAGCTAGACGCTGCCATCAGCCCAGACATTTCCGCCAAAAAATTCCCTGCCTCTACCGTAGCCGGCCACGCTAATGTCCTTATTGTACCAGACCTTAACTCTGGCAATATCCTCTACAAGTCGCTAGAGCGCTTTGGTGGCTTCACCTGTGCCGGCCCCATGGTTCAGGGATTCGCCATGCCTTTGGCAGACTTATCCCGCGGCAGCACCGTAAACGATATTATTTTATCTATCAAAGTTCTGAGAAGCCAGCTATCAGCTAATAATATATAATTCATTAATATCGAAGAACATTAAGGAAAAATCGCCATAAGGCGATTCTTTCCGCCGGAGGGGCGGAGCTTTTGTGTAAAATTTCTATTACACAAAAGCGCAGCTTCTGAGATATAATGAATTATATAATAATAGAAAGGTTTAGTTATGAAATATTTCGGCACCGATGGCATCCGCCAGCCAGCAAAGCAATTCACCCCAGAATTCTTAGCCAAAGTAATCAAGGGTCTAGTAGATTACGCCGGCGACACCGCCAAAATTTTAATCGGCGGCGACACCCGCGAATCCACCGAGTGGATATTAGCGGACCTCGAAGCCGCTCTCGAGACATTCGGCATAGACTACGGCAACGTAGGCGTGCTTCCTACCCCAGGCATCAATTATTGCTTTCCGCACATGGGGTTTGACTACGCCATAGATGTTACCGCCTCGCACAATCCCTACACCGATAATGGTATCAAAATATTCGAACGTGGGCCAGATGGCACCGGTATTAAGCTCGGCACCAAAGGCTGCACCGCTATAGAAGCCGCTCTCGCTAGCGAGCAGCCTATCTCGCTAATCTCACCCACCATTAGGGAAGATTTGCATACCGAAGCAGTCACTCTTTACCAAAACCATCTCATAGATTACGTCGGCACAGCCAATCTCGCCGGCCTCCACATCGGTATGGACTGCGCCAATGGCGCCACCAGCGTACTCAACAAAACCATTTTCACCGAACTCGGCGCCACTATAGAAATGATAAATGTCAACGATACTTACAACACTAGTATCAATAAAAATTGTGGCAGCACTCACCTAGAAGCTTTGCAAGCCCTAGTAAAAGAGCGTGGTTTAGACTTTGGTATAGCCTTCGATGGTGATGGCGACCGCTGCCTTATGGTAGACCATTCTGGCGCCATCGTAGATGGCGACCAGCTCATAGCTATCCTTGTTGAGTATTTGCGCCTAGACTCTATCGCAGTTTCTGTCATGGCCAACCAAGGCCTGCTCAACTGGGCAGAGAAATGCGACATTCGCACCGAAATCACCCCAGTAGGAGATTCGTTTATCGCCGCCACCATGCGTGAGCACGGTATTGCTATAGGTGGGGAACAGTCTGGCCATGTCATCTTGCCCGGCGAAGCCACCGGCGATGGTATGCTTACTGCCCTTATGGTATCTAAAGCCGTAGCCGCTACCGGCCACACTCTTGCCGAGCTCGCTAGTATCATCACCAAATCCCCTCAAGTAAATCTCACCGTGTCTGCTACGCCAGCACAAAAATCCAGCCTAGCGACATCAAGTGCCGTTAAAGACATCATAGCACAATACGAAGAAAAAGTCAAGTCCGTAGATGGCCGCCTCCTAGTCCGCCCCTCTGGCACCGAGCCTCTTATCCGTATCACCATGTGGGGAAACAATGAAAAAAGTATTCAAAAACTCGCTGAAGAATTAAAAGATAAATTAGGAGCATCACTATGATAGTAAAAACATTAGACAAATACACCCCCGAAGCCGCAGCTCGCATCCGCGAACTCATGACACAATTATCTCGCAGCGGCAAAGACCGCGGCGAAATCCCTCGCGAATGGTTCGAAGATGTAATATCTTCCCCATACCACGACATTTTTATTGCACTAGACGACAACGAACGCATTATAGGTGTAGCTACACTCTCTATCATTATGGGGCCTATCATCCGCAAAAATGCATATTTGGAGGATTTTGTTACAGATAGCACAGTACGAGGCCAAGGCATAGGCTCAGCCTTATGGGACGCTATGCTAGAGTGGGCTACCGCCAAAGGCTGCAAACATCTAGAATTCACCTGCGGCAATGGTCGCGAAGCTTCCCAAAAATTCTACCTTAATCATGGCGCTACCGTTTACGACACGAACTTTTTCCGCCGCGAGCTCTAAATATAGTAAGTCCCACTACTTTCGTTGCTTTTCCTTGCTAATATTTTCCGTGCCCAAAACAGCCCATAATACTGCCGGCACTAAATATATCTGCAAAGCATTTGGTAGTCCAGAGAAAAAGCACAGCGACACCA
>JAZNGO010000086.1:0-1896 GCA_045576515.1 Candidatus Nanosyncoccus sp.
GCCTGTATAGGTACCGGCAGTTTGGCCACTGCTAATATAGACATTGTATTTAACTTGGGCCTGAGCACCAGTAGATGAGGAGCTAGTAGTAGCTGATTCGTATTTAGCGATTTGAGTGTAGGTAGATGGTACTACATGGTAATTATTGAAGTTATTCATGATGGTAGGGTTACTGCCTGATACTGGGTTAATCTTCATGGCCCACCAAGAAGCACTGGTGCCACTAGTACCAGTATTGATATTACCAATACCACCACTTCCTATCATTTGAGTATTGGTAGGTGTAGTATAAGCATCGTTGCTATAGCCAATAGCATAAAGTGAGTAACCATTAGGATCATTACAAATGGTAGTGAGTTTGCTACCATTGATTTCAGCTGAGGTACCTGGGTCTATAGTAGCACTATAAATACTACTGCCACTAGTGTCTGTGCCATTTGGGCCACCATAGAGAGTACAGGCAGAGTTGACTGTGACGGAGACATTGGAAGTTTCAGTCTTTTGGCTATCGGCCTTAGTGATAGGGCTGGATAGAACTACGCCAGTTAGGACTGTGGCAAATAATAAAACTCCAGAAATGCTACATAGTATATGTGATATACTACTTTGTCCTTTTACTTTTCTTTGGTATTGCTTGTACTTCATATTGATACCTCGCTTATAATTGCTACTCCCCCTAGCGGCACCATCCTTATTCCTACATGAAGCATCTAAGTGAGGGTATAAAAATGGCACCGCAAGGGGTGCAATACATTAATCACTACACAAAGTCTGTTTAGTAACCAATGGCCTTGCGATGCCATTTTCGTTACTAAACAGCTTTATAACAAAAGCGACTTTGCTAAATGAATAATGTATTGCACTTTAATTGTATCATACTTTTTAAGTTCTGTGCAAGAGTTAGTTTTTTGTTATTGGCACTCTTGACGTGTGAGTGCCAGTGGGGTATAATAAATATACTATGAGCAAACGTGATTATTATGAAGTCTTGGGCGTTTCGAAAACAGCGTCGGATGATGAGATTAAGAAAGCTTATCGAAAACTGGCAGTGAAATATCATCCAGATAAAAATCCGGGTGATAAGGAAGCAGAAGCGAAATTTAAAGAAATTAATGAAGCGCATGATGTGCTGAGCGATAAGCAGAAGCGAGCACGGTATGATCAGTTTGGACATGCAGGCGTGGGCGGAGCTAGCGGCAATCCGTTTGGTGGGGCAGCCGGGAATCCGTTTGGTCAGGGTGGAGCATTTAACTTTAACGGACAGACGTTTAACTTTGATTTTGGCGGAGGAGCGTCACCATTTGATGATATTTTAGGAAGTATTTTTGGTTTTGGTGGTGGAGCTAGGAGAGCTAGGCGGGGTGCTGATTATCAGACTACTGTAACTTTGACGTTTGAAGAAGCGATTTTTGGTGTGACAAAAAAGGTGACGCTGGAGGGGAAGGATTTGAAGGTGAAGATTCCGGCTGGGATTGACGACGGAATGAGTATTAGATTGCGTGGGAAAGGCGGGCCGGCGCCGGAAGGTGGCGAAAAGGGCGATTTGTATGTGAGAGTGCGAGTAAAACCACACAAGCATTTGACACGGGAAGGCGCGATTATTTTGTCAGAGCATAAGATTAGTATGGTGGACGCGGCGCTTGGATGTGAAATTGATGTAGAAACAGTAGATGGGACAGTGACAATGAAAGTCCCGGCGGGAACACAAAGCGGAACGCCGTTTAAATTGTCAGGGCATGGAGTACCGTTTCGAGATAATGGTGATAGAGGGCCGCACATTGTGACGGTGATTGTGGAGACGCCGAAGAATTTGTCGCGCAAACAAAAAGAGCTTTTGGAAGAATTTAAGAAAAGTAAGAAACGCGGGTTTTGGGGCTAATTTACGCCGCAAGTTTT
>JAZNGO010000087.1:0-2409 GCA_045576515.1 Candidatus Nanosyncoccus sp.
AAAATAATCGTCATAGATTTCCTTGCCCTTGGTGTTTGGTGTGGCCACAATGATAATTTCATCAATCCCCGCCTCCGCGCATTCTTCTACGCACAGCTGCATCACCGGCTTAGAACCAATCGGAATCATCGCTTTTGGGATGGTTTTAGTTATCGGTAAATAACGGCTGGCAAACCCAGCGTCTGTAATTATTGCTTTCATTATGCCTCCTTAAAACCTAATTATAACACAAAAAAGAAAAAGTATTTTTAATTCGAGTGAGCATTGAACGAACCAAGTAATTTTTGGTGATTTTTAAGAAATTTCCGAGCGAGACCCCCATCCGGCGTGAGACGAGGAAATTTCTGTTAAGAAAATCACTAAAAATTACTTGACGTGAGTGAAGCGCGAACAAGAATAAAATTACTTTTTCTTTTTCGTAGTCTTCTTAGAAGTAGATTTTTTCCTGGCTTGTGAACGCGCAATTTTATCTTCGATGTTTTGCTCACGGTTATGTACGCCGTAAATCAAGCTAGTTACGCCAACTAACAGCATATACGCTCCAAAGAATCGAATGAATGTAGTCACCTCAAATCCACCCGCATTCAATATTACGAGCCCAATCAAACAACCACAAATCCCAGCTAGCCCCCGGATAAACCGGTCCGTCGGGTCCACAGTGGACAGGAAGCTATGGAAGATGTCAATTATGCCAGACACGATCGTGTATACCGCTAGTACAACCAGGCTAGAAGTCAAATCGTCTTTTGCGAAAAACAACAAACATAGCGCCGCTGCCACATCCACGCAGGCGTCTAATACTGCATTAAACCAGCCATGCTTTTTGGTCGAAGAGTATAGCGCTCCCACCGCATCCACAATTCCCATGAGGAGCAGTAGTACCGATACCACCGCTATCGCGTTTGTGATATCGTTCATGCCACCAAACAGCGCATAACACCCAAATGCCGCTGCCAGCACTCCTCGCACCATAAACACTAGCCAATGTTTGTCAATAAATCTACGATTAATTTTTGCCATAATAATTCCTTATCTTACTTATGCTTATTGTATCACAAAAATTGAAAAATCACTAAATTCTACAAAAAGTAGTTGCTAAAAACAAAACGCTCGTGTATAATAATGGTTATGAAAAGGCGTACATATTTGGCATCATTTTTAACATTAATGTTAAGCAGTGGAATCGTTGTTTTTAATGCAGCGATTTTTTCTGTTGGCGCAGCCCATGCTGTCACTTTTGAATCCGAACAAGGCGTCGCCTTCACCTTCAATCCTACAGTCACCATTTCTATTACGGGTGGTACAGGAGCAAGCAGTGATGGACTCACTATCACCAACCTCACTCCAGGTGATGTAAAGGATAGTAATATCATCACAGTCAGTGCCTCTGCCAATACCCCACTAGGATATAGCCTAAGTAGTACAGTAGGCAGCAGTACCTATAACACCACAGAACTCAGAAAAGACGGTACTAGTACTGCTAATAAGTTCACTAACCTCTCAACTAACAAAGCCTCACTCTCTAACTTTGATGATAACACTTGGGGCTATTCCTATTCTACAGACTCCGGCTCTACCTGGATTAGTGGTGATATCACTAGTACTACTAATACTGGCTATAATGGTTTACCTATTTACACTACATCTAGCCCTATCAAACTCATTAACTCTAGCTCTGCTGGTTCCTCATCCATTCAGTTCAAAATAGGCGCTAAAGCCAGCACCAGCCAAGTCGCTGGCACTTATAATAACGTCATTAACTTTATTGGTACAAGTAAAGTAGTCACTACTACCTATACCATTAACTATAATGCCAATGCAGGCTCTGATACTGTGACAAACATGCCTACACCTAATCCCTTGCAAGGCACTGATACTACCGGCAATGCTGCCATACAAATCTCTTCAAATGTCCCAGTACGAGAAAACTACATGTTTAAAGGCTGGTGTACATCCCAAACAAGTGACGATACCTGCTCCAGTGATGTAGTCCAACCAGGCGGCCTTGTAGCCCTTAACCCTGGTACCTCCTCACCTACTGCTAATGTTACTAAGACTCTTTATGCGATGTGGAAGGATAACTCTCCAACCTCTCCAATTAACCCATTCTGTACCGATGCCGCTACCTGCATGCAAACCTCCACAGCTTGTGATACTACTCTGACAGATGGCCGTGACGGTGCTACCTATACCACCGCCACCATTGCTAGCACCTGCTGGATGACTCAGAACCTCCGCTTCACTGGCGCTGAACTAAAAGTAGGCGAAACGAACGTTACTTCTAACAAGACAATCTCTCCTTATGGTGCCCTTACTTCAGGTAACAGCTATACAGAACCTAGAAAACAATACAATAACAATACTAACTATGGCGCCTACTATAACTTCTGTGCTGCATCAGCCCAAACA
>JAZNGO010000088.1:0-2913 GCA_045576515.1 Candidatus Nanosyncoccus sp.
CTATTTTTGTTTCTTCTCGTAACCTTGGTGAGTCGGGAGGGGCTCGAACCCTCGACACCGGGCTTAAAAGGCCCGTGCTCTAACCAGCTGAGCTACCGACCCAGGGTTGGTGGGGATATGTGGACTTGAACCACAGACCTCGTCATTATCAGTGACGCGCTCTAACCAGCTGAGCTATATCCCCGTCACTATGGTAGAAAATTTGCGAGGCAAATTTTCTTCCACAGGGCGTCGATTCGGAAAATCTAAAACAAGTTTTAGATTTTCTCTCATCTCCTACTGTGGTGGAGTAACTGGGACTCAAACCCAGGACCTCTGCCTTGCAAAGGCAGCGCTCTAATCAGCTGAGCTATTACCCCTAATATTAAGGTGCTATCTAATTATTCTACATCAAAATGAGTAAAATGTAAAGGATAACCTTAAAAAATTGTCTGGCGAGTATATTCATACATCGCGATAGCAGCGGCGGCACCTACGTTAACAGAACGGGTGGAGCCGAAAGACTCAATATAGCGGACGTCGTCTGATTTTTCTAATAGTTCAGGGGTGATACCGTTGTTTTCGGAGCCAAATATTAGGGTGGTATTTTCTTTAAACCTCTTTTTATGAAGTTCCCCCGCACGCGGAGTATTATTTTCAATAGCGACTAGTTCCCTGTTTTCTTGGGTTTTTAGAAAATCCTCCAGTGTAGGGTGGTGGACAATCTCAAGATATTTATCGGTACACATGGCACCGCGACGGTTGTATTTTTTCTTGCCGATAATGTGGACTTTTTTGACGTTAAAGGAGTTTGCGGTACGCACAATAGAGCCAATATTAAAGTCATGTTCGACATTCTCAATAGCAATTTCAAGGGGGTTTCTAGTCTTTTCAAGTGAACAAAAAATTTGTTCATTAGAGAGACCTTTGTACTTATCAATGAGGTTGCGAGTGTCTTCCATGGCTGTATTATAACACAAGAGATGATGTCCTGCAGACAAAAGGTGCTTATTCGTTTTTATTCTTGCGACGAGCAAGAATGAAGAAGACGACAGCGGAAACGGTAGAAACAGTGGCGGCAACAACGAGAGGAATAATTAAGGAGTTGGTGGTATTAACAGTGGTTTTGGTAGCAACGTTGGAGTCGTCATTGTTGTTATAGGTGACGCCAAGAGGAGTGGAGTAGTCAGTTTGGCCGGGCTCTGCAAAGGATGATTCATCAGTGGTAGAGTCGGTGACATTATTATTAGTTGTAGCGGCTTTGGCATTATTGGAGCGGCTAGATGGTGCGCTGGCGGGGGCATTCGCTGGGGTGCTAGAAGGCTCGTTAGTAGGATTGTTTGACGGATTATTGGAAGGCGATGAGGCGGAATCTTGCATGTAGTAAAAGTTGGCACCAGAGGCAATTGATACAGCTGTGGTGGAGCCGCTACTACCAGTGCCATAATAAGCATCTACAGCCGAAGAATATTTGTTTACAAAATCTGGATTATAGTTAGTAGTTGATTGTTGGAGGTAACCATTATAGTTAAATTCACGCATAAAATAGTTTCCAAGCGTTGAGGCGTTCGTAGTGATTTGGCTAGTACTAAAGGAGCCATATGGTAAAGTACCTAGATGCCCATAATAATTGAAGCTATAGAGGAAATATGTACCAGCGGTAGTAATGCTACTAGTATCAAATGAGCCGGCGGGGAGGGAGGTGAGGGAGCCGGAGGAGTTGAAGGAACCGAAGAAATAGTTGCCAACGGTAGTAATGTTACTAGTATCAAAAGAACCGGCGGGGAGGGAGGTGAGGGAGCCAGAGTAGTTAAAGTTACTGAAGAAAAAGTTGCCAGCGGTGGTAATATTGCTGGTATCAAAAGAGCCGACGGGGAGGGATATGAGGGAGCCACGGTAGTTAAAGCTACTGAAAAAAGAGTTGCCAGCGGTAGTAATGTTGCTAGTATCAAAGGAGCCGTCTGGGAGGGAGGTGAGGGAGCCATAGTAGTTGAAGGAGCTGAAGAAATAGCCGCCAGCGGTAGTAATGTTACTGGTATCAAAGGAGCCGTCTGGGAGGGAGGTGAGGGAGCCAGAGGAGTTAAAGTAACTGAAGAAATAGATGCCTGCGGTAGTAATGTTGCTAATATCAAAGGAGCCATCTGGGAGGGAGGTGAGGGAGCCAGAGTAGTTAAAGTAACCGAAGAAATAGTCGCCTACGGTAGTGATGTTACTGGTATCAAAGGATCCATCTGGGAGGGAGGTGAGGGAGCCAGATTCGTTAAAGGATTCGAAGAAACCGGCGCCAGCGGTAGTGATATTACTAATATCAAAGGAGCCGGCTGGGAGGGAGGTGAGGGAGCCTTCATAGTTAAAGGAACGGAAGAAATTGTCGCCAGCGGTGGTACCAGTAGAATCTGTAGTAAATTTATTCATAGCTGGCATATAGGAAATATGAGAGGAGACTCCTGCTACTAGAGGATTATAAGATTCGTAAAAAGATCTAAAGGTGGTATTAGCTGTTCCCTCTGTGATGCGTACTACGTCGCCAGTAGTGACCGTGATGTCTATGACGGAATCACTGCTTACGCTTTGGGGTGTGGTGCCCTGGGTGAGATTTTGTACCGTTACCGGCGTGGTCCATTTGTTTGCTACAGTCATAGTGCCGGCAGCATCGGCGGTGACGTCTATATAGGAGTAGCTCTGCCACATCGCGTACAAGGTAATGCTTTGTCCAGCTGAAGTGAGGTTGGTGACTTCAGCCTCGTTTTGGTAGGTAGTACCTGTACCATCTTGAGCAGTATTCCAACCAACGAATTTATAGCCTTCTGGAGCAATGAAGGTATT
Source organism: Candidatus Nanosyncoccus sp. (assembly GCA_045576515.1). Lineage (GTDB taxonomy): Bacteria > Patescibacteriota > Saccharimonadia > Saccharimonadales > Saccharimonadaceae > Nanosyncoccus. Next base: position 2,806 of record JAZNGO010000088.1, read on the forward strand.
GGCATTTAGATTAGTGGGAGTGTCTTCTAGGATAGTTTGTGGAGACATGGTGCCAGTACCAGTCACTGTTTCCCCACCAGCGGTTGAAGTGGGGTTAAAGGAGACATT
>JAZNGO010000089.1:0-2956 GCA_045576515.1 Candidatus Nanosyncoccus sp.
GTTCCGGCGGCGATTTCGGAGCATCTAGTAGAAGCGACTGATGTACAATACGCGGATGCTGTAGAGAGTAAGATTTTAGTTTTTCAGCAGGCTTTGGAGAGCGGAAATATACCGGCTAACACCGTTACGAGATTGGAAGGCCAGGGAGTGAAAGTGGAAGGAAGTAATCTGGTTTTTGATGGAGAGACTATCCCGGCGGCGGATTTCGTAAACAAGGTTCATAGCAACGCTAGCCTATACAAAGCTTTTAATGCGGCCACTTATGATAGAGCGGCTTATTATTATGATGAGTCGGCCGAGAAAGTTTTTCGGAAAATTGGGACAAATCGGGATAATTACACTAAAGAGTCTAATTTTGATGATGTGATGGATGGGCTAGTAGGAGAGGGGAGTAATATAAATATCAACAACGCCAGCAAAGTCCAGAAAACCGATGGTGACGGCAACGAATATATTGATTATGCGGTGTGGGGCGAAGTGGCCAGCTCTAAAGACGCGAGTGCCGATGAATTTGTTAGAAAAGTGGCAAATAGTAATATCGCGGCGGATAACCTCACCGCTACCCTTAATGCTACGGATGCCCTAAATACAGCGGATACTATTTCAAAAGAGCAGAAATCCAGTGTATTTTTCGCTGGGATTATGGAGAATATCAGCAAAATGAAGGCAGGGCAGGGGAATAACGCCAAAATTAACGAAGCGATGAATTTTCTTTATAAGGAAACTGAGAGTAGTGTGGTAGATGTGAATACTGGGGAAATAGTTACAGTGAAGGGAAGTGCGATGGAATCACCCAGTCTTTATGCGGTACTCTCTGGGAGCAAAATTGATGGGAACAAAGTAACAAACTATGCTTCGGACAGAGTACTGAAGACGGTGGAAAATCGGACGGGGGTGACAGCGGTGAGCTCGGATACTAAGGAAAACAATATTACATCTACTACCAATAAAGTTCGCGGGACGATTGGAAGATTATTACCTGAGGTGGGTGTAGCCGCTGATGAAGCAACTCTATCTGTAGTGGCCCCCACGATTAATAGCTCTCTAGTTAATAATAGTTTTGAATCGATTGGTGGGGTGTATGCGGGTGAATTGTTGGTAGAGGGGGCAGTAAATGTCGGGAAGGCACTCGCAAAAGCGAGTGGGGCGGCAGCGGGGGATGCGGCGGCGGCACAGAGCTATGCTAGACTCAGTGATACGGTTCTGGCTCTAGATGCGGAAGCAGATAGAATAAACCGGAGTCCGCTAGATATTTCTTCGCCGAATACATTTTTGGGGTCTATTGTCCATAAACTTGGGGTGAGTTTATATAGGGGTGGCACTAGCGGTGGTTTGCCGCAAGTTTTTCAGACGCTCGCTACAATGATGAATGGTTCATCAGTAGATAATGTGATGGCAGACGATGCTTCGGATAATTATTTGGCGAATTTTGGTAACTGTGAGACTCTCGGTACAGTTGGGGCGGTAGGCTCAGTGACCTGCTCGGAGGTGGCGACTTTTGATACTTCGACTCTTAATGATACCTTTCATGATGCTCAGTTTATTGCTTTTGTAGAGGAAAATACCACACTTGGCGCCGATGGTACCAGAACAATCAATAAAGAATCCAAACTGGCGGATTATATTAAATATAATAACGAAAGAATTACACCTGTGGGGGTGATGGATGGAGGAATACTTCGGGCAATTAATGGGGATAACACTTCAATTCCTTTTGTATCAGATATAGTTGCGATGCTCAAGGCGTTTCTAGGCGCGGATGATGATGATAAAGCAATGGCGACTGGTCGGGCTTTCGTTAATTCCAGTACAAATCCAGATTGGCAAACTTACAAATATGCCCAAAGGTATGTGTCGCTAGCAAGGGCGACCGATGCTCTGAGACAGTATGATGGGGATGAGACGGCCTACATGAATTTGCAGTTTTTTGAAGGTAAAGAGAATCCAGTAGTAGCGTTCCTCAATGATTACTATAATGAAATTGCAAATCATTAATTAAGATATTTTACACATCCCCAAGCATCTCGACACTAGTAATAATCACTTGGTGGTCCTTGAAATTATTAACCAGGGCGGTGCGGCGCTCGTTATCTAATTCAGAGAAAACGTCATCAAGTAAAATAATTGGGCGTTTGCCTAAACGAGTATTAATAATATTGGCTTCGATAAATTTGAGCGCCAAGATAATCGAGCGGGTTTCTCCGCGGGAAGCGGATGTATCGGCGGCGCTATTATTAAAGATGAATCTGAAATCATCCCTGTGGACGCCGTAGCTAGTGTGGCCTAAAAGGCGATCTTTTTCAAAAGAACTTTCAAGGATTTTTAGATAGTCGTTTTCGGAAATATTGGTGGCTTCGGTCTGGTAGTCGATAAAAATTCGGTCTTTATTATTAGCGATTGTGTGATAGGTATCGGTTAGAGTGTTGTTGATTTCTGTGATGAGCGACTGACGGAATTGGTTTAACAAAGTCCCATATTTCGCCAGGAGTAAATTCCACGAAAAAAGGGAAGAATTATCTAGAGTTTCTTGTTTTAAGAGTTCGTTGCGCTGGCGAATCGCTTTATTATAGCGGGAAACTGCGCTAGAATAGTCTTGGCTAAGAGTGGAGAAAAACCGATCAAAATAGTCGCGGTGGCGGCTAGGTGAGCCGCTAATAAGATTAAGGTCGCTTGGTAAAAACAGGATGATAGGGTATTTGTTTTTAGCGGGGAGTCGGCGGGCGACTTTGTCTGAGACGCGAAATTCTTTGGTTTTACCATTATAAACTGCGGTGGTTTTTTCGCCGGTGTCATATTCTAACTCAATACGATAAAAATCGGTATTTCTCTTAATAATATCTGGGTCGGTGGCACGAAAACTTTTACCCTGAGTCAAAATATAAATAGCCTCGAGGACAGAAGTTTTACCGCAGCCGTTTTCACCGAGAATAAGGGTGGTGGTGGGTTTACAGTCTAG
>JAZNGO010000090.1:0-10595 GCA_045576515.1 Candidatus Nanosyncoccus sp.
TAGTACGAGGCCTCAAAGAACTTAACGGCATACTGGAAGGCGACATGCTTTAATATTACTCCTAGCCCCTGCTGTACGCGGGGGCATTTTTTGGCCAGGGAAAAGCCGCCCGATGGGCGGCTTACGTGTAAACTATGGTGCTGATGCGCATAGTAAGTGATACCAGCCATAAAGCCGCTGCTAACACAATGAATATCTTCGTGGCAAGCTTTTTTTGGAGAGTTATAGTAAATGTTGAGACTATAATAAAAAACTCCCCGATTGCAAGCAGAAGATAAGTCATGACAACAAATGGATTGTCGGTGTTTTGTAGCGCCATTGTTATACTATTGTTGATAAGATAACCAAAGAGCGCAGCAATGATTAGCAGACCGATCGACACTTTTTTAGACACAAAGATCAACTCCTTAACGTACAGAACAAATATGCCCCTAATCTAACCTTTTTCTAAGGTCTGTTTTTATTGTAGCACACTTTATTAAGAAAGTCGAGCTTATTTTTTATCTGTAGGTGTTGTATAATAGAGATATGAATGATTTTGATTATTTGAAGCCGGGGGAAGTATACCTGGATGGTGCGTGTCAAAGCTTGCGCCCCAGGCCCGTAATAGATGCGCTAAATGCTTATTATACTCAGCACAATTCGTGTGGGGAAAGAGTAAAATATAAGTGGGGCGTAACTACAGATGAAAAAGTAGAATCAACGCGCGAAGCTGTGCTAAAATTTGTCAAATTACCAGCACGTAAGTACACAGTGTCTTTCACGCTAAATACCACCTATGGCATAAACTTGTTATTGTCGCAACTAAAGGCAAGTGAGTTTAGCAAAGTTATGACTAGTGATATAGAGCACAACTCGCCTTTTTTGGCTACGATGGCTTTTAGTAGGCGCGCCGGGCTACCACGTGAGGTGATAGTGCGCGAAGATGATGGCTCGATAGACACCGCTAAATATGATTTTACGCGTGCCGTGGTGGTGGTGAACTGTGTGAGTAATTTTGATGGGCGAATACTTGGCAATCTCAAGGAAGTGATAAAGGCTGTACACAAAGCTGGCGGGATAATAATAATAGATGCTGCCCAAGCCATGGCGCATACGGCTGATATAGTGCGCGGAATGGAGGCAGATGCGATATGTTTTTCAGCACACAAGATGTATGCACCCAGCCTAGGCGTAATAGTATGGCGAGATGAGCTAAACGACAAAATGGATGATGGGTTCTTAGGTGGTGGAATGGTGGACGATGTTAATAAAGATACCTATATACTATCGGCAGAGAATAAGGAGCACCGCTATACTAGATTTGAAGCAGGCCTACAAGCGTGGGGCGAAATAATAGCCTTGGGTGCAGCACTAAAATGGCTAGATAAGCTGCCAAAAAGTGCATGGCAAAACTTGCATAACAATGCTCAGGAATTATATGATTTTCTAAACGGCTCGGACAAGGTACATTTAGTGAACGCTGAGCCTAGTACCACGATGGCATTTTATGTAGAAGGACTGGATTCGCATTTACTAGGCAATGCACTAAGCCGCGAAAATATTATGACACGCACTGGGTATTTTTGCGTACATTATTATCTAGACCATGTGCTGGGGTTGCCGCCGCTAGTGAGATTTTCGCTAGGGCTACACAATAAGCCGGAAGACATCGAGAAAATCAAAAAGATAATGGAAAAAATAATATATTAGTGCTACAATAGATACATTATGGTGTGTATAGCAGCTTTTATAATACTGGCCATTATTGGCGTGTTTGTGGCGATTATTTCGATATTTAAACCCAAGGTAGGTAAAGCCTACTGGAAGATGTTTAAAAAGGCTTGGGGATGCTTATGGAAAAAAGTACGCCTGCAGAAATGCGAAACCGGCTTTAAGGACGATGTGAAAAATACATTGCTTAGCCGTGTAATAATAAAACACCCTAAGTGGGTAAAGCCTCTGTCGGTAATAATAGAAGTTATTTCTGTAGTAATAGTTATCGTAGCTGTGTGGGCAATACTCACGGCTATCAAATCGCTACTGGCGCTGTGGGCGCTAGGGAGCTGTAATGTAACCAAGCCTTCAGCATGCTCGCTTGGCGCAGAAGTATGTTCTATAGACGAGAGTGAACCTAGTAATGTATTTGAGGCGACTGGGCGTTGGTTTACCGAGTGGGGTGAGATATTTGAGGCAATACCGGATAAATTCCATACTTATAGTGCCGATGATTATGACTTTAGCTATATCCCTGTAAATGTCAGTGGGAATAGTGACAGGCCCGTAGCAGTAGATATATTTGACCCGGGGTGCTCGGTATGCATGATGTCTTACCGCAATCAAAAAAATAGTGAGTTTTTCGATAAATATGAGGTACGGCTAGTGCCATTTGCCATACAGGATGCGGATGACAGCTATAAATTTAGAAACTCGGAGGCGATCGTACGATACATGTTTGCAGCAGAGCAGATAAAACCAGGCACTGCCCTAGAAATACAAGACCGTATATTTACCGGGAAAAATAGTGAGGGCATATCTTACCAAAGTAAATTTAATGATAGCTATACGAGCGAACAAGCAGCGGCAAAACTAGAGCAGTGGCTAACTGAAGCTGGGCTTAGCGAGAAGGAGCTATCAGAAGTGCGCAAAATAGCCTACTCACAAGAAACTACCGATAAAATGAATACTAATCGTGATATCGTAGAAAATCAGCTACGGGTAAAAGGTATACCTACCATGATATACGATGGTGGCCGGCATACTGGGCTATACAAAGAATAGCTTAAGTATTTATGTAATTTTTACAACGGTTTTTACGTGACCGGTGTTATTTAGGTGGAAAACTTTTTAAAAAAGTGCTTGACTTTATGATGCTGGGGGTATATTATAATATTAATACTATATATAGACAGGATGCGAGGATGTCTGAAATACCAGAAAAACAAATAAAGAGATTGAGGAGCCTACTAAGTGAGGCTGAAACTAGTTTATCTGCCGCCAAGGAGCTATTGGTATCCATACTGGGCGATGGCGACACCATAGCTGCGCCCCGTGAGACCATAGTATCGGCTCCAGACGGTAAAATCATTGAAGGTATATTTGATGGGCAGATTATGATTGGCCCGGACGGCAAAAATTATCCAGTGCCAGCTAATTATGCTTCGAAGTCTAAGCTAGTAGAGGGCGATATAATGAAGCTGACTATTACTGAAGATGGTAGGTTCCTCTACAAGCAAATAGGCCCAGTAGAGCGAAAGACCGTAATAGGCACACTGGTGCACCACGATGATAAATATTTTGTAGAAGTAGCTGGTAAAGAATACCAGATATTATATGCTTCGGTAACTTTTTTCCACCTGAAGGATGGGTCGCAGGTGTCGGTAGTAATACCGGCAAATAATGATGAGGCTACCTGGGCAGCCGTAGAAGCCTCTTTATAATTTATGCTAAAATCCGCCATCTTGGCGGTTTTTTGTGCTCGCTCTATCGGTAATAGCACTTCGCGCGAACAAACCACCAATCTGACGGATTTTATCTATAAATTATCCTTAAATACTTTTTTGTGCTTGTAAAAGGTGAGGACGCTTCACGTGGAGAAAATACCAATCTAGGAAATTTTATCTAAGAATTTAATTCCTTTCTCCTGAGAAAACAGCAATCTATAAGATTTTTCCGACAAATTATAGACCTACTGGCATGGTATAATATAGATATATGAAGGCGTTGTATCGAAAATATCGTCCGTGCAAGTTGGCCGATGTAGTAGGGCAAGAGCAAGTGACCAAGGCGCTAGAAAATTCTTTGAAGCAGGGTAAAGTGTCGCATGCGTATCTTTTTATTGGGCCGCGAGGTACTGGTAAAACATCGGTAGCAAGAATATTTGCACATGAAGTAAATAATTTTGAATACAAGCTAGAAGATGACTATGTAGATATAGTGGAAATAGACGGCGCAAGCAATCGTGGTATTGACAATATAAGGGAACTACGCGAAAAAGCAGCGATAGCGCCAACTAGCGGTAAATATAAGATATATATTATAGATGAAGTCCACATGCTTACTAAAGAAGCCTTTAACGCACTGCTTAAGACTTTGGAGGAGCCGCCTGCACATGTGATATTTGTAATGGCGACAACTGATGCCTACAAGGTGCCGGTAACTATTACTTCGCGTGCACAAACATATACTTTTAAGCTAGCGGATGCCGACACAATGCAAGCGCACTTACGCAAAATAGCCGATACGGAAGGCATAAAAATCACAGATGATGCACTAAGCATAATAGTACGTAGAGGCGGGGGGTCGTTCCGTGACTCGCTGTCACTACTAGACCAAATATCTACACTATCTGACGATGAGATTACAAAAGAGCTAGTAGTATCTGCTATGGGGCTACCAGAAGATGAGAAAATTTCAGAGATTTTAGGCGAATATACCAATGGTAATGTTGTAAAAATTACAACACTTCTGAAAGGATTACTGTCTACTGGAGTAAAACCAGAAACTGTGGCTGAGGAGATGATAGCGCAAATAATAGCCGAGCCTAAGCCGGAGTTGCTACCGCTACTAGCGAAACTCCCAGAAGTAAAAGCACCATTTCCAGAAGCGAAACTACTGGTAGCCCTGGCCAATGTCTCCGATATGTCGCCGAGGGCCACGCGACCAATAGCTACGCCACCTCGCACGAGTACGAGACTAGTCGTCGCTCCAGTACCAAGTGGGCCTACAACAGTTGCGGATAAAAAAGCCTCCGCAAAAAGTGAGCCTGAAATAACCGCTCCTTCAACAGGTAACTTTGATGGCACCGTAGGCGCAGCTTTTGACTGGGATGCCTTTACGCAAAAAGTGCAGTCACTAAACGATGCTATATACTCACAGCTAATGAAAACTTTGCACGAGGTGAATGGCGATACTTTGCATATCTACCCGGAGCGTAAAATAGTAAAAACTATTCTATCGCGCGATAATAACAAGAGAATTCTAGCCAGTGCTACAGGTGGACTAAAAATACAAATACATGAGCCAGACGAGAAGCCGGCCGGTGCGGAAAACGATGCGGTGCTCGACAAAATTTCTGATATAATGGGAGGTAAGGTACAAAATGATGGAGGAAACAACCCGTTCGAATAATGGTGGCCGTGTGCCACCGCAAGATATTGTAGCCGAGAAATCTTTGCTTGGTGCTTTGATGATATCTAACGATGTGTTGCCGGAGGTGCTGACTATACTGCGACCTAGAGACTTTTACGAAGAACGACACCAGATAATATTCCAGGCGATGTTGGACTTATATGACAAACACCAGCCGGTAGACTTGCTAACCCTCACATCGGAGCTAAAAACCAAAAAACAGCTCAAGGCTATAGGTGGTGCGCCATACTTGACTGAACTATCTAATTTTGTACCGGCAGCATCGCACGCCAAAGCCTATGCGGATATTATAGAAAATGCGTCTGTACGACGAAGGTTAATAAAAGCTGGTACCGAAATAGCCAACAAAGCCTATGAAGATGATGCTATAGCGGATACGCTGATAGGCGAAGCGGAACGACAGCTATTTGAAGTATCAGACACAATAGTAAAAAGCGACTACGTGCCTATGGAGGAGCTGCTCGCTGATGCTTTTGACCGCATAGAGGAGCTACACAAAAACAAAGGCGCCCTGCGTGGACTAAAAACAGGGTTTCGTGACCTAGATAAAAAGACCGCTGGGTTTCAAAAAGGTGACCTAGTCATAATAGGTGCTCGCCCGGCTATGGGTAAAACTACTTTTGCGCAAAATTTGGCATACAACATAGCTAGTATCAATAAAAAAGGTGTGCTGTTTTTCTCTATGGAGATGGCGGCGAACGAAATAATAGACCGTATGATATCTGACGTGTCTGGCGTAGACAACTGGAAAATGCGCACCGGCAACCTTACAGACGAGGAATTTTCACGCATAGGCGATGCGCTGGGCGAGATGGATGAAATACCTATATATATAGACGACACTAGCTCTATGACTATAATAGAGCTACGCAACAAGGCGCGCCGAGCTATGCATGACCACGATATAGGTGTAGTAATAGTAGACTATTTACAGCTGATACAAGGCTCGGACCGTTACAGGGGTAACCGCGTGCAAGAGGTAACAGAAATATCGCGTGGGCTTAAGATACTAGCCCGTGAACTAGAAATACCAGTAATAGCCCTAGCACAGCTATCACGTAGCGTAACTGGGCGTGATGACCCGCGGCCAGTGCTAAGCGACCTTCGTGAGTCGGGCTCTATAGAGCAGGACGCCGACCTTGTGATGTTCCTCCACCGCCCAGATTATTACAAGCAGAATGATGATAATTACGAAGAAACACATATTACTGAGCTGCTGGTGGCCAAACATCGCCATGGTGCCGTAGGCAAGATAGAGCTATACTTCCACCCAGAGCTACTACGGTTTATGTCGCTCGACAAGACTAGGGAATAGAAGTATGTAAGCCTTGGTGTGTCATGCGCTTACGAAACATAACATTATGATTCTTAAACATAAGGTTATGTTTTTAGATTTTGATGTTATGTTGCTACAATTTAATGACATGTCTTTTACTCTCCTCTGTAAAATGGGGAGTTATGTTATGTTTACGTGAGAGTATGTTTTGGAAATAGTGGGACATGATGTGTATAAGGTTAGTTATGTTGTGACGTTATATGGTTCATTACATCTCGGAAGCTGTGCGATGCGGTAGGAAAGTATACCACATCGCTTCGCACCTCCGGCGAAAAAATCATAGATTTTTTCTTAATGTTCCTCGATTATAATGAACCATATAACGATACTCATATTATAGCATAAGTAAGATAGAAAAATACTTACTAAAATTATTGAATAGTGCTTATGGTATTTATTATGCGAAAAAGTATGATATAATACTTATGTGAAGAAAATTATTATTTCAAAACTTTTTTTGTACAAGTATAGGTTTATAATAGGCTATGTTGTACTAGGTGTAGCTTTTATGCTGCTGCTATTCACCCTACCGCTATTTGCGCAGAATGGCCTGAGTGAGGCAGAGATAGAGTCTGCTACTAGTTCGTATTACCTTGGCAAAGACGGCTTACTAAATGGTGACCTAGTAGACGCGCCATACAGAATACTACAAAAGATATCTATTACTGTATTTGGACTATCGGCATACTCGATAAAATTACCTAGTATCATAGTTGGGTTATTACTGGGGCTACTGCTAATACTGCTACTAAATAGGTGGTTTAAGAGCAATGTATCACTACTAGCATCGTGCCTAATAGTACTATCTACGCCATTTTTGTTTTTGGCGGGAAGTGGCACGCCACTAATAATGCTGGTATTTTGGCCTACACTTTTGTTGTGGTTAGGGTCTAAGATTCAAGGCGAAAGACGGCCGAAGCCTTCGTACTGTTTTATGTTCGCAATAGCGATGCTGGGCTCGATATTTACGCCATATATGATATATTTTGCAGTGTTTTGCGTGCTGTTTGTGCTCGTGCAGCCGCATTTGAGATTTGTAGTAAAAGGTTTGCCAAAATTGCCGCTGGCACTGGTAGGCATAATAATACTAGCTGGGTTTACGGCGCTGGGGATAAGCATATTCCACCACCCGGAGACGGTGAAAGAACTGCTGCTTGGCAAAGACTTTGAAGCTGGGCATTTCTTTGGTAATATTGCAGCGGGGCTAGCACCAGTATTCTCTTGGCGAAGTAGTCTAGAGAGCGTGCTACTTTCGCCACTAATTAGCCTGCCAACATTTGCCCTGGCACTAATTGGGCTATTTTCTACCACCAAAGGGTTCTTCGCATCGCGTAATTCGATAGCATCGGTGCTGATAGTCTTTTGTCTATTTATTACTGGCTTTAATCCGCAGGCTGTAGTGTTTTTCATATTGCCATTTTCGATACTGGTAGCACATGGCATGAAGTATTTATTAGAAAAATGGTATGGTCTTTTCCCGGAGAACCCATATGCTAGAGTATCGGCACTTTTGCCACTCACGATACTTTTCGGCTTAATGGTAATACCAGGGCTTTTGCAGTACATCTACGGGTATAGATATAATCCGAGTATTGTCAATGAGTTTAGCGATAAACTAGCCGTGATACAGGAAAACTTAACAGATGAGCATTTGTTAGTAGATGAAAATTATGATTTTTATAAAATACTAGAAGCCAAGAGCGACATAAAGGTAATAGACCAAGTGGAAAATGTAGAGAAGCTCGCTATACTAGGTAAGTCAGTAGATTGGCCGGTTGGATATGAGCTATCACGAATAATAACCTCGCCAATGCGAGATAATTCTGATATAATATATCTATACAAAAGAAGCAATAAAGAAGGAGAATAATATGGGTCAAACAATGGACCAAATGAAACTACTCAACCAACTACGCAAAGCTCAGAAAGAGCTAAAAAATGAAATAGTAGAAGTAGAAGCCGGTGATGGTGCGGTGGTAGTGCAAATTAATGGAGAACTTAAGGTAAAGAAAATCACAATAGACCCAGATAAGGTAGACTTAGATGATATCCATGAGTTAGAGCGCTGGCTAGAGAACTGTATGCGCGATGGGTTTGCCAAGGCGCAAGAAATTGCTACCGATAAAATGAAGCCACTAATGGGCGGACTAGGGAACCTTGGTATAGGAATGTAATGCTTCCTCAAGCTCTGAACAATGCAATAGATGCATTGACTATGTTGCCCGGCGTAGGCCCACGGACGGCCGAGCGGTATGCGTATTATCTTTTTCGCGCAAGCCCCAAGATAGCAGACAGTATAGCCGATGCGCTAGCAAATTTGCACGATGGGATGAAAAATTGCCCAGTGACTTTTGCACTAATAGATGCTAGCGAAGACATGTCTCCACTATACACAGACCCAGGACGAGACAAGACTACCGTGCTGGTGGTAGAGGAACCATTAGATATTTACGCCATAGAGCAAACTCATGGCTACAAGGGTACCTACCATGTGCTAGGCGGCGCTGTGTCACCCATAGATGGTATTACGCCGGACCAGCTGCATATACGAGAGCTGATAGAGCGCGTAGATAAAGACCAGGTGGAAGAGGTAATTATCGCAACCAATCCATCTGTAGAAGGAGAGTCTACGGCTTTGCTGCTAGAAAAAATGTTGCATGAAGAAAATCCAGATTTGAAACTCACGCGACTTGCACGAGGATTGCCACTAGGTGTAGATTTATCTTATGCCGACCAAATTACACTTAGCGCCGCGCTGGAGAATAGAACCAAACTATAGTAAAATTGTTTTCAATCGCCATACGTTAAAACCTTTCCTAAGAAACTTGACTTGGAGGGTTGTTATTTTTACATAAATCCGGCAGATGCTCACGTTTTACTCGTTTATTGCAATTATTTTTTTGGCGTGCGTTGATTTGGGGCCCAATGCTGTAACTGCATTTCTATATACACACTCAGGATGAACGTTCGCATTACTGGGATTTTGTAAAAATACAACAGCCCAAATCTTTTTTATGTTTCTACGGAAAGGGTTTTAACGTCAGGAATAATAAAATACTAGAAATTTTCTAAAGCTTTGAAGTCGACCTTGGCGAGTTTCGTCTTGGGCAGGGCGTCGATAAAACGTATTTCGCGAGGGATTTCGTATTTGGCAAGATATTTGCGATAGATGCCGGCTAACTCTTTCCTGATGGCACGTTCGGATGCGTCTGGTTTTGCTACTATAAACACTACGACTTTTTCACCGCGTAGCTTGTCTTCATGACCCACGGCAGCGCAAGCGTCTACGCCGCTACACTTCAGGGTAACGTCTTCGACGTTGGCCGGGTAAATATTGTAGCCGTTGGAGATAATCATGCGCTTGAGGCGTGAGCGAAAATGAACCGCACCACGCTCGTCTATGTAGCCTACGTCGCCAGTACGGAGGTATTTTTTGCCACCAACCATGGTAAACGCAGCCTTGGTTTCTTGCGGCTTACCGAGATATTCTTTCATAACGCATACGCCGCGGACTAGGATTTCGCCGTCTTTGCCGAGGGCGGCTTTTTTACGAGAATTCACATCCATGATAATGGTTTCACAGCCTGGGAGTGGGTAGCCTAGGACATCTGGTTCCTCGGCGAGGTCTGGAGTGGAGAGAATGAACCCGCCGGTGGCTTCGGTGAGGCCGTAGCCTATGCCGACCGTAGCGCTGGACCCATGAGCGCGGAGAAAATCGTTGACTTTTTCTTTGGTGGACATGCTAATAGCATCGCCACCAGAAAATGCCCAACGAATACATCTTAGGTCGTTTTTGCCGAACTTGAGTTTGACGAAATGGTTGAACACGGCAGGGACACCCACTAGTACGCTGGGCTTGTATTTGGTAATATAGCGGCCTAATTTCTTGCCGTTGAACTGTGGTATAAGTATAACTCTAAGCCCACAATAAAGCGGTGCGTGTATACACGCAGCTAACCCAAAGGCGTGAAAATTTGGTAGGAAAGTAAGGAAAGAATTGCGGGGACTCATAAAGTCTGGGATAAGGTACTTGGCGCCGAGAGCTTCGGCGTTGAAGCTGAGGTTGGACAATACTACGCCTTTGGGCTTGCCAGTGGTGCCGCCGGAATATAAAATTGCTGCAGCATCG
>JAZNGO010000091.1:0-19877 GCA_045576515.1 Candidatus Nanosyncoccus sp.
AAATAAACAATCTAACAAATAAAAATAAAAATAAAAACAAAAAGGAGCAAAAATGCCAAACAACATACAAGAATTTAAAATCCCTACCGACCCAGATGAGTTTCAACTAGTAGGTGGCGATGAAACGGGAGAAAGCGAATATATTAATACTAGCATACCAAAAGATGCAAAATTAATTGATAAAACCAAAGTAGAAAAAGCCACCACTAGATACAAAAGTCGTAAAATCGGCCAAACAGCAATATTCAATCTTAGCGACAAGTTAGCAGCCTAATCCACCTATATATTAATACTATTAAGGAGAAATACCTATGTAATACCTAAAACAAACACTGTATAACAAATTTAATCAATAAAGAAGTATATAACTATAAGATAGATTACTAGCATAAATTACAATTCATTTTAAATATAACCTTACTGGTTGCCATTAACGATCCTTACAAAGCACCGCGAGGGAATTGCAAAACCGAACATATTGTTCGGTTTTGCGCATATTGGTATCATCTTTCAAACTTTCCAACATTTAATATGTTGACGCGCTACTGCGCTTATGATAAACTAGCGTTAGAAAGGTCAAAGGTCAACATGGATAAATATTTAATAGACAGACAAACTTTAGAACAGTTCATAGATGAACTTATCAAAAGAAAGCCTCTAGCAGCAAGCTCAGCAGAGGAGCTTTATTCTTTTCGGGAAGACAACATAGAGCAACTAGATAACGAAATCGCCATGGCGATTTTTGGCCAGCTTAGCGAAGAGCAGCTCGCCGAGATAGAGCACGCCATAGACTCTGGCGAAGATACTCCAGAATACTTCCAAAACCTATTCGCTAGATACGGCATCAATCTAGAAAAAACCATTGCAGATACAGTAGCAAACTTTGGTAAAAGATTCTTGGAGGGCGCAAATGACTGAATATTTTAATACGCTACACACCAATGAGGGTTCATCGGACCCATCTATTTGGGACCTTGACTACTCATCAGAAACAACTGCATCCGTTTCCGACCTAGAAGATTGGCCAGATATCCTAAAACGCAAAAACTCTCAGAAGCTTGGCGCCAAAGTTAAGCGTGTATATATGCATACACAGCCAAAGCAGCCTCAGGCTGATTCTTGGCGGTTGTCTGGAAATCCTAAGCCAGAAAGTAGGGTGCCTTCATCCAAAGAGCCACTTAGGGCCAAAGTCAAGCGAGTTAATATTTACCACCCATCTAGCGAAATCCAGCCAGAATCATCTATTGCGGCCGAGCCCACGAGCGATACGGCCCCAGAGCAAGGAATTGAAGAGACGCCTATCCAAGAAGCCCAAAATACCGTAGAGACCCTAGCGCAAGATACGCTAGAAGTTTCAGCCCAAAATCCAGAATCCCCAGAAAGCAAGAATTCGTTTACTCCTACGCCAGAGCAACAGATTATCGAGGCTGTATACTACGAGCAGGCCCCAGTGGATAAATTAATACGAGAAAATCAATTTAAGCCCGAAGCTCAGCGTATAGCAAACGAAATAGCAGAGGAAAATAAAGCCACAGAAGTCGCCAATAATGCTGCTAAGAATAAAAAATACGAAGGAAAACATTTTGCCAAGGAGTCAGAAACCCTTCTCAAACAGTTCAAAAGAAAAATTGTTAGCAGTAACGGTTGGAAAAAAGTAGCAAGCCTAGTAGCCACCGTAGCATTTGCCACTGGGCTTGCCGCCTGTACCGGCGATATTGACAATCAGCCTACCGAGGCTACTGCTATTGTAGACTCGATAAAAGATATAGACTATAGCGACCCCAATATAGGCCAAGACCATAAAAAAGTAGACCTAGACACCGTATTTGGTGACAGCGAAATTTTTGGGAAAGAAGGCATCTATGATGGCTATGGTGAAAAAGGTATGTGGCTATCTAATGCTAAAGGCGGAGCTTATGATTTCGCTTCTGCCAAAGAGGCCGCTGAAGTTTGTGGCAATGATGCTCGCGAAATAGTTAAATACGCAGCCGAAAACCAAGTAGAATGCTTCGCGGATTATCTGGCCAACTTGCCAGAAGAGTTGCAGCCTGAAGGCTTCAAAGGTCTCACTATCCTAGAAACTGAACACAAGCTCGAGAGCCTATCTAAGGAAGAGTTTACATCCGTAATGGAATATTTCAAGAGCACTATGAGCGGAGCCTTTACTCGCGAGATTACACTTGATGGTACTTACCACAATGCTTACATGCGCCTAATTGACCCATCCAAGCCAGCGACTCATGACAATATGGAGCTAGTAACGTGTACTACCGAAGAACACGGCACCAAAGCCACAGAATTTTATTGGACCGATGATGGTACTCCCGATGGCAATGTTATCGGCTCTATGATAGTAAAGATACAATACGATGAAAATGGCAATGCTACAGGAGGATGTATACAGGTGGTCCTGCCGGACGGCACCGTATTAGCAGTATACGAAGGTATGAGAGAAGTTAAAGAAAACCCTCCAGTACCTAGCACCTCAGAAACTCCTACCGAAATACCATCGGAGACCCCAAGCGAAACCCCCACTGAGCCACAAACCGAAGTACCCACCGAGCCAAATCCCGAAATTCCGACTAGGCCCGAAGTACCCACCGAGCCAGAACCAGAAATCCCAACCGAGCCTGATGATAGCAAAAACGCCAATGCGATTTGGGAAAATATGGACCACCAGGGCAGATTAACTCAAAAAGGCCCCGGAGAGTTATCGGAAAGGCCAGACACTTCGCGCGATAGTTATCAAGCCGAACTTGATTATAAAGAACAACAAAAAGATGAAGCAAGAAATACAGTATCTGAAAGTAAACAAGGCGTGACTGTAGGTGATATTATCAATAATGCAGATCAAACATACGCAAATCATGGCAATTATACGGAGGAACAACAGCAAGCCCAAGCACAGCAAACCAAGGCTGAAGAGTCGCAAAAAGCAGCCGACAATGCCGCCTATGAAATGCAATATACAGCTCAGCAAAACTCACAAATGAGTGATGCGGAGGCTGCTGAGTGGTTTAATTCAACTATATCTCAAGGCAATAATGGTTAAGGAAAGGAAAAAATGAAAAAAACAACCAAACTATTTACAAAATTAGCTCCAGTTATCTTGGCGGTAGCATTTTCGGCGGTGTCCATGAATGCCATGGCTTATGGGCCTGAGCGCCAAACTTTTACTATGGCAGAGCCAGCCGACTATGTTACCTTCAATTCTATTACGGATAATCCCGTCCTTGGCGATGAGCGCAACTTTGTCCGCATTTCCGAAGCCGACACCACTAATACTTTCGAAGATGAAGTAAAATTACAGCCCGGTAAAACCTACGAAGTATACATTGGCTACCACAACAACGCCAAAAGTCGGCTCAACCAAACCGGCGTAGGCATCGCAAGGGGCGCAAAGGTGGCTGTCCAGTATCCTACTGTTGTCACTCCGGCAGAGAAGGGCACTATTAGCGCGATCATCTCTGCAGTAAACGCTAATCCAGAAGAAGTTTGGGATGAGGCATTCGTTACTTCCGATACCGACATCACCCTAAATTACGAAGTTGGTTCTGCTAGAGTGTACAATGATTGGGGCACAAACGGCGCAATCCTTTCCACGGCACTTTTTAGCGAAGAAGGCACTTATCTTGGCCTCAATGAGCTGAATGGTTTATTGCCAGGGTGTGCAGAATATTCCGGCCATATTATTATTAGATTCAAAGCCAATACCACCGAAGCCACAGTTGATAAAACCGCTTCTTTGGACGGCGAAAACTTCTCTAAAGAGATTAGTGCCAAGCCTGGTGACGAGGTGACGTTTAAAGTGACTTTTAAAAACACTGGCACTACAGACCTCACCAACGTCACCCTCCACGATGAATTGCCCGAAGGCCTCACTTTGATAAACGGCACCACATATCTAAAATATTCAGAGGAAGCTAGCGCCAACCTAATGACCGATTTAATAGCGTCCAATGGCTATAATACTGGAACCTATGGTCCAGGCACTAGTGCCACCATCACCTACAAAGTAAAAGTTTCTTCCAGCCAAGATTTCTGTGGTAGCTTAGTGAATAAAATCTTCGTAGACCACGACAATGGCGAAATCACCGATGGTGCAGTAATAAAAGTAGAAGGGGATAACTGTGAAGCTCCAGTTTACAATTGCGAAACAGACCCCACACTACCAGAATGTCAAACGCCAGATTGCACTACCGACCCTAGCCTACCAGGGTGCGAAAAAAACTGTAAAACCAACCCCGAAATGGAAGGTTGCGGCGAGCTTCCCAACACCGGCCCAGTAGAGATAGCAATAGCTATAGTCATCATACTTGGCATAGGCGGTGGCGGGTATTATCTTTACCGCACTCACAGGGCGCTCAAAACAGTAGAAGACTCCGTATCCGGCAAGGACAATAAGCCCGATAGCAGCAATCCCACCGATACCCCTTCACAAAAACCCGATAATATGATAAAATAATACTAATAAACAAAGGATTAATATGAAGAAAGCAGTTATCCTCGTAGGCGGGAAGCAATATCTCGTTGAGGAAAAAGAGACCCTACGGGTGGACCTCCTCCCGGAAGGCACCAAAGAGCTCGAAACTGACGCTTTGCTTCTTATTGACGGCGACACCACTACCGTGGGCACCCCGACAGTAAAAGGCGTGAAGGTTTCAGCAAAAGTAGTCACGCCTGTGGTAAAGGGTGACAAGATTCGCGTTATCCGCTACAAAGCCAAAAAGCGTGTTCACAAGGAAACTGGTCACCGCCAGAAATACTCCGAAATCGAAATCGTTAAAATCGGATAGTCCTTTAGATAAAATGGCGCACAATTTGCCAGTATCGAGGAACATTAAGAAAAAATCTGCCAATAGGCAGATTTTTTCGCCGGAGGGGCAAAGCGTGTGGTAAATTTTCTATTACCACATCGCGCAGCTTCCGAGATACGGCAAATTTTGCGCTGCATATGGGCTCATTTTGTATTTTTTCTTTTTTGTGATATAATCTTAAGTATTATGAGTGCGAAGGTAATATGTGTAACCAATCAAAAAGGCGGCGTAGGCAAAACCACTACAGCTGTAAACCTCAGCTATTACCTTGCCAAAGACAAGCGCAAAACATTACTAGTAGATTTTGACCCTCAAGGCAATGCCACTTCTGGCCTCGGTATAGAGAAGACAGATAAGCAAGCCCTTGGCACCACCATGACCGAAGTTGTCCTAGGCACTGCATCGCTAGACCAAGCCATTCGTCCTACCAAGTACAAATTTTTTGATCTTGCTCCCGCTACACCAGAGCTAGCCAACGCCGAAGTCGAGATTACCGGCATGCAGAAAAAATTTGTTCGCCTGCGTGACTCTTTACGCACCGTAGCAGATAATTACGACTATATCATTATAGACCTTCCACCATCGCTCTCGCTTCTCACTGTCAACGGCATGATAGCATCCAATTATTTACTGCTCCCAGTACAGACAGAATTTTACGCTCTAGAAGGAGTAGCACAACTATTAGAAAGCATGAAGCTAGTCATGAAACAAGCCAACCCCAGCCTCCGGCTTCTAGGCGTAGTGGCCACCATGTACGACAAACGCACCAGCCTTTCCGCTCAAGTGTTCGAGGAAATAAAAAAGTATTTCAAAAATCTCACTTTCAAAACTACCATTCCGCGCAATGTCCGCGTGGCCGAAGCACCATCTCATGGTGTACCGGTAGGAGCATACGACAAATTTAGTAAAGGCGCCAAAGCATACAAAGAATTCACCAAAGAAGTAATAGAAAGGACTACAAAATGAGTAAAGGTCTAGGTAGAGGCTTTGAAAGCCTTATCCCCACAGAGTTAATAGATGAAGAGTTTGACATCACCGCCGTAGAAGACAAAAAGGGAAGTAAGCTCACCGAGCTTAGCCTTGCAGATATTGTCCGCGACGAAGAACAGCCTCGCCGTGAGTTTGACCCAGAGGCCTTGGAAGCTCTAGCTGCCTCTATTCGTGAGCACGGCGTACTGCAACCTATCGTAGTTACCAAAGAAGACGGCAAGTACAAAATTGTCGCCGGTGAGCGTCGGTGGCGCGCTAGCAAGCTTGCCGGGCTAGACAAAATCCCGGCCATTATCCGCACCCTAGACAGTCAAAACCGCCTAGAGCTTTCCATTATCGAAAACGCTCAGCGCGAAGACCTCAACCCCATAGAGCTTGCTACTGCCTATGCCAAGCTTCAAAGTCAATTCAATCTATCGCCAGAAGAAATTGCCGCCAAGGTAGGCAAAAGTGAATTTACCGTGCAAAGCACCATTCGCTTACTTAGTCTTCCAGATGATGCCAAAAAAATCATGGTCAAAGAAAAACTCACCGAAGGCGTGATGCGCCCGCTTGTCTCGCGCGACGAAGCCACTATCAAAAAAGTTTTACCCAAGATTGTTTCCGAAGGTTGGACTGCTCGCAAGGTAGAGCGCTATTTTGCCACCACCAAGCCCAAGTCTAGCGCCGCTGCCATCAAAAAATACCAATTTCACAAAGACGAAGACGCTCTCGGCGCCAAATATGGCGCTACTGTTGCCATTACTACGCATTCTATCACTTTTCGCTGCAAAACCGAAGCCGAAATCAAAGCTCTCATCGCTACTCTTCTAAAGTAGCAATCCTTCCGTGCCCATCGGTCGGGTTAGTTTTTCAATTAGTGATATAATATACTTATGACCACCAAATCTTCCGCCAGGCTAGACCACGCTATCGAAGTAGCGAAAAAGGCTCATGCAGGCCAGCTTCGCAAAACTGGCGAGCCATACATTATTCATCCCCTAGCCGTGAAAAAAATTCTAGAGGAATGGGGCATGGATGAAGATACCGTAATAGCCGGTGTGCTCCACGACACCGTAGAAGACACTAGTCTTACCTTAGACGACATTCGCAAAGAATTTGGCGAGTCGGTAGCGTTTCTAGTAGATGGCGTCACCAAGCTTTCTACTGCTCGCACCGGCATGCGAGATATAGACACTTATCTCCCCGCCACGCGCGACAATTTTCTGCGTCTGCTTATAGCATTGGGCGATGATATTCGCGTACTTATTATTAAGCTAGCAGATAGGCTGCACAATCTCCGCACTCTGTCCGCTCTCCCGCCAGACAAGCAGAAAAAAATAGCCAAAGAAACTCTAGAAATCTTCGCACCCCTAGCAGACAGGCTCAATATGGGTCAGCTTCGGGTAGAACTAGCGGACCTATCGTTTAAATATGTAGATCCTAGACGTTTTGAAGAACTTCAGACTCTGATTCGTAAGTATAATAAATCTGCTGAAAAATCCTTAGCCAAGATAGAAAAAGAAATCAGCGCAGCGCTAAAAAAAGAGAAAATCAAATACGAACTCTCTGGCCGAGTCAAATCTGTATATTCGCTTCACAAAAAGCTTGCCAAGCACAATCAAAATATCAATGAAATCTACGACCTTATCGCCTTGCGCATTATCGTAGATGACATTACAGATTGCTACCTTACTCTAGGCGTAATTCATTCGCTCTACAAGCCTATGGGTGGGCGTATTAAAGATTACATTGCCATGCCCAAGCAAAACGGTTATCAATCTCTGCACACTACCGTAATTACTAGCGATAAACGTGTAGTGGAGTTCCAAATTCGCACTAAAGAGATGCACGAATACGCCGAACGTGGTCTTGCAGCGAGCTTCTATTACAATGAGCAAAAGCTTACAGAAAACTACAAAAAAGGGAAGATAGAGCACCTCCCTACTAATTTGCTCTGGATTACCGAGCTCCAAATGACCGCTGCCAAGCTTCGCGAAGGCAAAAAGGTAGATTTAAAAAAGCTCAAACTCAACCTTTTCGCTGACAAAATCTTTGTCTACACCCCCAAGGGCGACATTATAGACTTACCGGCTGGCGCCTTGCCGCTAGACTTTGCCTATCGCCTGCACTCCGAAATAGGCGACCATGTAGTAGGCGTAAAAATCAACGGCAAGATGAGTAACTTGAACAAAAAATTAGAACAGGGCGATATAGTAGAAATCCTTACCTCTAAAAACCAAACCCCCAAGACCTCTTGGCTAGACCGCATCATCACTTCTCACGCCCGCCACAAGCTCCTCCACCGCCTTAATAGCCCCGCTACATCCACCAGCCCCACTCCCAAGAAAAAACGCAAAGTCAAAAAGCAATAACTTATTATCTTCTCTGCACTATATTGCTACATGATGATATAATACATCTATGGGCAAGCCTCAAAACATTCTAACCTACTACGCTATTTGTAATAAGTTGAAAGACACGATTCGTACTGGTTGGAAAAAGTGGAATGTAGAGAAACCCCGGCTAGAATCAGTGGCCGAACATGTTTATGGCACGCAAATGCTAGCCCTCGCTATGTATTCAGAATACGATTATGATATCGACATTATAAAAGTTATCTTTATGCTAGCTATCCATGAAATCGGCGAAGCCGCTATCGGCGATTTTACATCTTTTGACATTTCTCATGAAGAAAAGGAACGTATCGAGCATGAAGCTGTCCATAAAGTCCTAGAAAGTCTCATCAAGCGCGATGATATTGAGAAATTTTTTCTCGAATTTGATGCTCACAAAACTCCAGAAGCCAAATTCGCCTACCAGTGCGATAAGCTGGAGGCCGAATTACAATGTAAGATATATGATGAAGAGGGGCAAGTTAACCTCCAAGATTTGCCTAGTAACGAAGTTACGAGCAATGCAGAAGTCCAAAAACTTATCCAGAAATATCCTTGGTCTGAAGCCTTTGCTATCTACGATCGCAAACTAGTAAATTACGACAAAAATTTTCTCGAAGTTAGCGAATATGCAATTGAGCACGTAATAACACGATAATCCTTGAGGTCCAAAGCCCCCTTCCGCATTGCGCCACTCTAGATCCTCATGCTTGTGCTATAATTAAATAGTATGAAAAGGTTATACAAGATTATTCTCGCTTTTTTCGGGACTATTTTTATAGCCGAAATTGCAGCAATCATTTCTCTGAGCGTTATCTTGGATAATTTATCTTTTCGACTCAATGGTGAGGAAATAATCACCCTCAATCTCAATGAAGAGTATGCGGACGAAGGCGCCACGGCTAGCACTATCAACTGGGACCTATCAGATTATATTACCACTTCGCAATCTGTAGACACTAGTAAAGTTGGCATTTACTATATTACTTATCATCTTAATTTTCTTAACCGCCACTACTCGCTAGATAGAGCAATAGAGGTAATAGACAATATACCGCCAGAAATAGTATTAAACGGAGATGGTGAAGTTAGACTCTATACGGGTGACGAATATACCGATGCCGGTGCCACAGCTACAGACAATTACGACGGTGACATCACGGACCGCATCACCACCACCAGTAGCCTAGACACATCTCAAGCGGGTGAATATGATATTACTTACTACGTAGAGGATACTTTCAAAAATAACGCTACTATCTCTAGGAAGATAATAGTAGAGAATCGCCCTGTCTTGCCAAGCCCCGCACCGGCCGTGGCTAATGTTAACGTGCCGTCCACCTCTAGCGACCCTATAGCAGACTATATCTATAGCCACAATTACGATGTATCAGTTGGGTATTACAATTTAGCCACAGGCCGCTCGTACTTTTACCAAGCAGACCGCATTTATTACGGTGCCAGCCTTATCAAAACCTTAGATGCTATATATCTATACGACAACAACATGGTAGATGAAAATCTAAAATATTATATAGATAGAGCTATCCTTGTGAGTGATAACAACGCGCACCGTTATTTGGTGGATTATATAGGGAGAGAAAATCTCAAAAATTATGGCATTAGCTTAGGCGCGCCTAACACTCTAGCTGGAGAGGGGAATTATGGCGACACCACTGTATTAGACCAAATAATCTATTACAAAAAAGCTTACGAACTAGCAATGAAAAATAGTGATTTTAGAGCACCGTTTTTGAACGATTCTTATAACTATATCAAGGTAAATGGTATTCCTACTATGCACAAAAACGGCTACTACGACACATGGTTCCACGATGTAGGCATAGTGCTCGATGATGAGCCATATATTGTAATAATTCTCACCAATCACGGCAGAGGCAGCCAGTACAATACAGTACATAGCCTAGCGGAGCTAGTGTATAAATATCACAAGTTCCAACTCTAGCTCACCTTACATTTAGCAGTCCGTATAATAAATAATTAAAAAAACGCTTGTGCTGCGAACATAAGCGTGATATTATTAAAGTGCTACATATCAGTCAGGCAAGCAGTTTTTAAAACTACAGAATTAAAAATGGCGCCGTGAGGTACATTGGATTCTGTAGTTAAGCACTGCTTGGCAACATGACTGATGTGTAGCACCCTCCCGGTGCCATTTTTGTAAGTGGTGCCAGGGAAATATTAACAAATTAACTAAAGAAAGGAGAACTCCTCATGAGCAATATTACGCTCAATATAGTAGAGCCAGGAAGTGGCCCTGCACCCCTAGAGCCGGTAGTACCTAGTACTGGTCTATTCACACACGGCATAGGTGGGCCGGAAGCTACCATTATAGCCGTATCTACCATACTAGTATTAGCACTAGTTGCTGCTGCGATATGGTACTATAAAAAACACAAAAATATACACTTACCTAACATAACTAAGCATATTAAATCTAAAAAGAGTATAGCCATAGGCTTAACTACGCTAGCTATACTAGTATCTGCTAGTACATTTACTAGCTTACTTATAAACGCTGGTAAAAGTAATACTAATGCAGTAGAAGGTGAGGATGATAGTAGTCTTACAGTAGATGTATCAGACGAGGAGCTCACTATAGAAGTAGGCAACGAGCCAGTCTTTGCAGTTCTCCCAGTAGAAGTAAGTGTAGAGGAAGCCACACAGGCCGGCTACACTCTCACCGCCTATGCAGACTCTACAGACCTAATATCTACTACAGACCCGTCTAATGTTATTCCTATGGTAACTCTGCCAGAGCCATTAGTACCAAATGAAGAAGGTGTAGGTAGAGGATGGGGTCCTGTAACCAAGCTTACAGACAATACCTATGGCCTAGCACTAGGCGAGGAGCCAACCTCCAAAGATGCTGAAGTATACACCTCCCTCTCCACAGACTCTCTCAATCCTACCATTGTCAAATCTATGACAGAATACACTCCTACAGAAGAGAACGACACCACTACTATCTATTATGGCTTCTACATCACTCCAGGTACTCCTTATGGTACTTATACAGGTAGTGATATATACTATGATGCTACTATTAATACCACACTAGTAACATTTGATGGTAAAGGACTATACTTTAATGATGATGAACAACAAACTATCAACACAGTAGAATACATAGCAGTATCACAAGAAAATAATGGAACAGAAACAAGTAGTACTATAAACCAACCCATCTCCGGAGAATACAAAACACCATCCCAATCTCTACCATACAGATTCCTTGGCTGGAATACTGATCCTGAGGCTACTGAACCTACCTACACTTCAGAAGATGATATAGCAGAACACTTACCGATATCACCAAACATACCACTAACCCTCTATGCCGTATGGCAAAAAGCTACTACTATTACCTTTGACAATAATGGTGGTGCTGGTGAAATGAACAAACAGACCATCATAGCTGGAGAGTCTGCTAATCTCTACCCAAATACATTCACTAAAGATGGCTATACCTTCAATGGCTGGAATACAGATGCAGAAGGCGAGGGTAAATCGTACGCAGACAAAGAACTCTACCAAGCCGAAGCAGAGTCTGCCAATGTTACACTCT
Source organism: Candidatus Nanosyncoccus sp. (assembly GCA_045576515.1). Lineage (GTDB taxonomy): Bacteria > Patescibacteriota > Saccharimonadia > Saccharimonadales > Saccharimonadaceae > Nanosyncoccus. The sequence goes on from JAZNGO010000091.1 coordinate 11,772, forward strand.
TTGCGCAATGGAAAAAGAACATACTCTACATGCAAAAAGTATCTGAGTGGGGAAGTAGTCTAGAAATAGGTGATGAAGTAATCGCCGTAGATAATCGTGACGACAAAGAATACTATGTAGCAAGACTCAAGGACGGTAATATCTGGATGACGCAAAATCTAGACCACAACATAGTGTCTACGCCAAACTTCTATACTTATGAAAACACTGACATAGGACATGGTGCTACTCCTAACCCTAGCGCTACTTGGACCGGCACTGCCACAAGAGCCACTAGCGACACCACCTGGACTAGTTCAACTACCACTCCAGAATCCTACGACCCAGGTAAGTTCTATTGGAATGGTGGGCTTATCTATGACGAAATAACTTGCGGAGAATATGGCGGGGCATGGGACTCAACTTATAAATTTTGTGTTGGTGCTAATGTCACATTGGACGTTGGGAACAGCCACTATCATCTTGGCAATTACTATAACTGGACAGCAGCTGTAGCCATGAGCGATTCTAGCACTTATACTACAGACCAAACTGACGTGGACCAATCTATTTGCCCGGCCGGTTGGAGATTGCCTACTTATAGCGGCAATAAATCTTACTATAACTTAGTAGCCGAAGCAGGTCTCACCAATGGGCCTAATGGCAATATTCATACTGAACCTAATTACTTTGTTTACGGTGGACACCTAGGCGGATTTGGCAGTAACCTATTAGGAGAGAATGGATATTATTGGTCCAGTGTGGTTGGCGATGACCACGGTCCGGCCGCTGCATATTCTCTATCATTTTCAGCTAAGGACAACACCAGTATCAGAACCCAAAATGTACAAGCGCGTAATTATGGGTGTTCACTCCGCTGTGTAGTACGGTAGCCCATTAGATGCCACCCCAAATAGCGGTCTCGGCCGCTATTTGGCTACGCGGCAACTTTACGTGAAAAATAGCCTATTTTCACCACTTTTCACGCAAAGTTTAGTATTTTCCATAAAAATGGAGCCGTTTGCCCCTTGGTTTATTTGTGCTATCCGTCTAGGCCATTTAAAAATGAAAGCTACCAAGGTGGTGTTTTCTCTTAATGAAGCGCGTCTACCCGACGAGCGAAGCAAGAAAAACGCCGCATTGGCGGCTTTCAATTTAAATGGTGGAGCCGATGGCAGGGATCGAACCTGTGACCTGCTCGTTACGAATGAGCTGCTCTACCAACTGAGCTACATCGGCACCCCTTGCTGCCAGTACTAGTCCAGCAGCAAACACATTAAACAATATAGTATATTAATATACTTGCTAAATTATATCACATTTGTGCTATAATTGTAATAACTAAGGAGAATACTATGTCCAAAACAGAAGTCATCAAACGCCCCAGTGATGTAATTAGCCACGACCTCAAAAAGTCCGCATGGTCTGCAGCTATTGAGTCACTCGTTATCATGCTTTTTGGCATCTTCCTGGTGGTATGGCCAACAGTTACTGTAGTTGTTATTGCCAACATCCTTGGCGCAATTTTCATTGTAAGTGGTATTTATCAAATCATTAACTATTTCGTGGTAAAAGGGCAAAACGATTTCTTCAACAATGGCCTCCTTATTGGTGTAATTTCTCTTTTAATCGGTATTGCTGCTATTGTTATAGGCGAAGATATTGCCAATGTATTTCGTATTATTATTGGTATTTGGATGATTTACGAAGCCTTAGTGCGTATTAATACCGCCATTAAATTACATGCTACTGGCATCAAGGTATGGAGCTATATACTAATAATTGCCATCATGATGCTGGCAATAGGCCTGTTCGTCACATTTAATGCTGGCGCTCTGATTTCTCTCATTGGCTGGATGATGATACTAACTGGCGTTGTTGGCATAGTTGGAGATGCCATGTTTATTCAGCAAGTTAATACCGTAGTAGATAAGCTCATTAAATAATCATGAAAAAACTCACCTTCAAAGAAGACATTATAGCAATTTACCATTCCGAACGAGGCATATTGGTGCTGATTACTATCAATCTACTTTTGTCTATTGGCCTTCTAATATTCTCTCTAGTAAATCTCAACCCCAACAGTGCCGTAGTCAAGGTTGGCTATGGCGATATTGGTGGTTATCGTGATGGTACCTGGGCAGAGATGTTGGCATTTCCTGCACTAGCCATAATATTTGGTATCCTGCATAGTCTTCTAGCGCTTAGGATTTTTCATAAACGCGGTGGCGGTATGACAAAGTTTTTCCTTATCACCACTACCGCATTACTCGCTAGTACTTTTCTAGTGCTGATTCGCCTACTCGGAGAAGGATAATGAACAAAAATCTTGAAATCCCCCAGGGCAAACGCACCAAGTTGTATCGTTTTTTTGAAATTCTCCCTGGAGCCATCTCTTACGGTGCTATAATTTTATTGTTCGTTTTGTCTTTAATAGACCCAGTACTAGGTGCAATTTATTTGTTCATTCTTATTGCTAGTACTTTAGTAAAAGCTATCGGCGTAGCCTATCGCACGGTGCAGGGCTACAAAGTTATAAAACAAGCCGAACGCGTAGATTGGCGTGGCCGCATAGAAGACCTAGCCTACCCCCACGCCGCTTACGAGCGCCTGCACGATGATAATAATAAAAGCTATCATTTTGAAGAACATATCGATAACCTCAAAATGATGGCCGCTATGGGCAAAGATTACCCAAACCCAAGCAAAATCTACCATGTAGTTATAATGACGGCATACAATGAAAGCGTTGAAGTATTAGGGCCATCTATCAATGCTGTAGTGGCCTCTACTTTTCCTAAAGACCGTATCATTTTCGCCTTGGCTTATGAGGCTCGGGGCGGGGAAGATATGGCCCGTACGGCTAATCTGCTAAAAAAACAATACAAAGGCTTTTTCCGTGATTTCTTGTTAGTTGAACACCCAGATAATATTCCGGGCGAAATCGTAGGTAAAGGTCCCAACCTTACCTATGCCGGCCATGCTGTAGCCCAGTACGTGCGCGACAAACATTTACCAGTGGAAAATACCATTGTCACCTCGCTAGATAGTGATAACCACATGGCGCCCAAATACCTAGATTCTGTAGCTTATGAATTTGTCACTCACCCCAATCGCCAGCGTTTAAGCTACCAGCCAGTGTCATTATTTATGAATAATATCTGGGATGCCCCAGCCCCATCACGAATTATCGCCGTGTCTAATTCTTTCTTCAATGTTATATCTACTATGCGCCCACATTTACTTCGCAACTTCGCTTCACATTCTCAGCCTTTGCAAGCCCTTGAGGCAATGGATTTTTGGAGCAAACGTACCATCGTAGAGGATGGTCACCAATATTGGCGCAGCTTGTTCTTTTTCTCTGGAGACTACTCAGTACTGCCTATCCGCATCCCTATCTACCAGGATGCAGTTATAGATGACACCTTCTGGAAAACTGTCAAAGCTCAGTTTGTCCAGGTTCGCCGTTGGTACTATGGCGCTAGTGATGTGGCCTATGTTGGCTCAAAACTTTTTGTCAAAAAAGACAAACGTATCGTGCCATTTTGGCAGCTATTTCCCAAATTTTGGCGCCTTCTAGATGGTCATGTCACCCTAGCTATTTTAGCTCCCATCGTAGCTTTTGGCGGCTGGGTGCCGATGATTATGAACTTATCCTCTCACGCTATGGTAGCGTATAATGTCCCTAATATCGTAAGTGTCGTAGAGACCTTTGCCTCTATCGGGTTAATTGTGTCTGTGCTAGTGTCATTTAAGATGCTACCCAAGCGTCCCGCCAAATATCGTAAAAGCCGCAATATATTCATGTTGCTTCAGTGGATACTGATGCCTATTACGTCTATTTTGTATCAGTCCCTCGCAGCATTTTATTCACAGACTCGCCTCATGCTAGGGCTATACATGGAAAAGTTCGACGTTACTAAAAAAGTGGTGAAAAAATAATGGATAAACTAAACAAGGTTATCGGCTATATTGAGCATAATTTAGACGGGCAGATTTCGTTTCGACATCTTGCTAGACTTGCTGGTGTCAGCCAAGACACTTTGCCGCGTATTTTTATTTTTCTAACTCGCATATCTGTCTATGATTATATTCGTAAACGTCGATTATCTAAATCCTATGAAGATCTTAGAAACACTAAGCTCAGAGTCATAGATATTGCCCTAAAATATGGTTATAACTCTACTGCCACCTTTTCGCGTGCTTTCAAGAAAGAATTTGGTCTCACGCCGCTCCAGGCTCGCAGAAGCCGCAAACATATCGCAATTTTTCCTAAACTTTTATTTCAGGGCAACGCCCACCTAGCCAGTAGCCTAGAAGCAGAAATTATAGATTATCCAGCCATTACCCTTTACGGAATTACGGTTACCAGTAAAGATTACGATGGGCTATTGTATAAAATTAGGCGCCTATATAATCAGCTTCGTGTTGGTGGCCAATACCAGGCTTGGGATCGGCTTGGTCGATATGGTATTTATTATGCTGATAAGACTCACTGTTACTTTGTTGGCACCAAACATAAAGGACCCAGTCTTACGGAGTTTCATTTGGCGAGTGGCAGATACGCTGTTTTTCATCTTAACTCTCGTCAGCAGAGAGAAATTTTAAAATTAGAAGAGAAAGTTTATAAGCAATGGCTTCCCGCCACTAATTTTATGGTCGGCAAAGGTCTTAACTTTGAATTTTATCACCCATACGGCGTAGATTTGTATTTTTCTATTCGTTAATTTTGACATACATCGTGCGTTAAATGTCAAAATTACAGATAACAGCATGCTATAAATTAGTTATGTTAAAATTCACAGGCACTTATTACGAATTTGGCGAACACATTGGCCGTCAGCTTATCGAAAACAACCATGACTTCGCTGTAGATATTAACAATAATATTCTGCGTCGCCAGCTCAAAGTTTACCAAAAATACTACCCAGAAATGCTAGAACAAGCTAGGGGTATTGCTCATGTCACTGGTCTACCCGAAAGGCAAGTAATTTATAACGAAATTGCCGTCCACCTTGAGGCCAGAAAACGCCGTCTTGCCGCCAAAAAAGGTTGTACTATCTTTGCCGTTCGGCAAGGCAAACAGGTTTTTATTGGGCGTAACTATGATTGGATGCCGCGCGTCAGAATGATCTTTGAAAAATGCGATGTCAATCTAACAAGGAAATACCGTTACTTTGCTTTTAGCGATCAAAGTACTTGGCCTGGCCATCTTGGGCACAAGGTTTGGGAATATGCCACCGAAGATGCCATCAATCAACACGGCCTTTATATTGGTCTAACTTTTTCTCATATAGACAAGTGGGCTTACGGAGTTGACTCGCTACATATTTTGCGGTTTATTGCGGAGCATTGTCGCACCACTAGGGAAGCTTTGGCAGCATTTCGCAAGATTCCGGTTAATTGTGCGCAGAACTTTTTGATTGCCGATAGAACTGGTGACATGGCCGTGGTTCAGCATTATGCGCGTGGCTTTGAGGTCGTTCGCCCAGATCAGCGCGGAGTTCTAATTCTCACTAACCATGCCTTAACTCCTAAGATTCAAAAACTCGACAAGGCTCGCCAAGACGACCCCATTCATGATACTTATGTTCGCTATGCCGAAGCCGAGCAGCTTATTACTTGTCAGCTTAAAGGTATTAATAATAATCCTGAATTCCAGTTTACTGATATTTGGCCAATTCTTCGGCGGTCGCATTATGTGTATAACAAAGAAACTATCTGGTCTTTGGCTCTGGAGCTTTCTTCTGGTCGCTACAATTTATATTATGACACCGCTATGGGCCAAGAACAAGAGAAATTTGGCTTTTAGGACGTTTAGAGATTAATACTCTGGTATTTTTTGATAGATTATGCTATAATACCATCACGGGTTGTTAGCTCAGTTGGCTAGAGCGTCTCGTTTACACCGAGAAGGTCGGGGGTTCGAGCCCCTCACAACCCACCAGTAAATAAAATAAGTCCCTAGGGGACTTTTTCTATTTACTGATAAGTTATAAGAGGGCGCGAGAACCCCTTGGGTTCGCTCGTGGTAGGAGCCGAGTAGAAATCTCAAATTTATTTGAAATTTCTTGAGGCGACGACCCACAAATTGTTTTCGCTTTAGCGAAAACAAAGCCCCTCACAACCCACCATTCGGGTTATAAAATTGTTTTCAACTATTCCGCAATCTATAAGTGCCTGTTAAATCCCTTATCGAGATTCGTTTTTTTCAATGTCAAACTCTCAAAATTCACGACCAAATTTTATCACTATATGACTATTAAGACTTTTACTGTATGACAAGCAAAGTCCTAATAGCACAAAAAGAGCCCGACCATTTGGTCGGGCTTCATCAGCAAGATTATTTCCCGCCCCATACGGGAATGTCATCCACGCTGATTCTCTTAATGTCGGTTATAAATCCGGGTAATTCTACATTGCCGCCGCCGTCTTCGCAATTTCGCATTGTGAACTGATAGTAATAGGTATCAAACTTATCATACCAGCTTCTCACTCCATTTTCGTCGACAAAGCTTTCCCTGCCGATGTCTTTCAGTGTTTCAACATTAATGAATACAGTTTGATAACCATAATACTTAGAGTACTCACCACCGTGCAGAATGGGCCAAAAAGAACCTACGGCAATATCAGTATTACCGACCAGAGTATGAATATCATGCAACTCACCATAAACCACATAGTCCCAATCCTGCATAGTCAAGTAAGTATTGAGCGTTCTGTTCTCATCACCGAGATTTTCGCCAGTACTCTGATGGGTAGGATTTTCCGCCGCCGCTTCAGCGATGGTCGTGTTTTCGGCCATATCTTCAGCAGAAGCTCCTGAGCAGGCAGACAAGGTTAGTACAAAGACTATCAAAATCACCAAAACACCAAAAAAATTCCTTTTCATTCTTCAGACCTCCTGAATGTAAAATAATGCAACGCCTACATGGGGGATAGACATCAACCAGATTATAGCATACTTTATTTAAAATGTCAATGTCTATAACATCTTTTTCCTATTCGATTGGTAGTGACATCAGCTTTAGATGAAGGGCTGCTTGGTAGGCTAGACGGGCGCAAGATAGATTATTCTCATGTCGCCCAATTATCATACTTATAGTCCTCCAGTTTTTCCTGTATGTCCTCCTTGCATGTTGTTAAAACCTGGCTTACTAAGCCCCACCATTCAGGTTATAAAATGGTTTTCAATTATTCGCTAACCTATAAATGTCTATTAAACCCTTCGTTAGCATAGAGGGCTATTTTTATACCATTTTCACGACAAGAAACGTATTAAAAACCGTGATCTACCTATATAATTTTATCCGTTAAATCCCTAATATTTTTACATATGCCGTTGCGCAACCCACTAAAAACTTAGAAGAACCGTTGATTTTATTTGAAGAATATGTTATAATTAAATAGAGAGTCCGGAACTCGTTTCTTACGCTCTCAAAAAAATCTAGAGCCACGCGGGCTTAAAACGCAGGAGGTATAACTATGTTATACAAGAACCTTACAGCAAAAGAACTCTACGCTTCTATCTACGCCACATCAATCGTCGAAGAGATGTTCGTAACTGGCTTAAAGATCGGAAGCACACAGCTTGCAATCTCCGCTATGGAAGAGCTGATTGTTCGTGGTGATACGGACATCATCCGGCGCGGACTTGACTCCGCTTTCAAAGAAGGCCATGTCAAGATTGGGACCTCTATGTCTACGATGATTGCTCGCTCCCTTTCGGAGAGTTGTCGTGAAGCGGATCCGTTTCTTCAGCGCTTTGGAAAATTCCTTTTCAAAGCCAAAACGGATGATCCTTTTGACGAGTTCGTGAACGGCCCGGGTATGGAATTCTGTTCCGGGAGCGACAAGATTTTAGATCTTTGCTCTAAGTATGCCACTCTGGAGCGTCCTATGGACTTGGAGACCGCAATAAACGCCGGTCTGATCGCACAGGAGCTGAAACGGACAGGAGAAACGAAAGAGCGTCTCCAGAAGCTCAGCGATGATTCATTCCTGGAATGGATAAAGAAAACTCTTTCCGGCTCCGGCGTTGATCAGTCCGTGATCAACAAATGGTTTTCCGAGATGACGCCTGGTCAGTTCGCAAGCCTCAAAAAAGATGTCATGGATTATTCTAGC
>JAZNGO010000092.1:0-1566 GCA_045576515.1 Candidatus Nanosyncoccus sp.
GCTTCAAATTCACCACCCGTAATGTTCAGAGTAATTGGTTGAGCCGTAGTGTGCTGAGCGACAGAAATAGCAGCCCCCTCGGTAGTGAGGCCGTTAGTATTACTAGTCACCTCGTAGTCCGCAGTGGCAATAATGGTGCCACCACTAATATTAAGGGTGCCAGAGCGAATTTCGATCCCGGTCGCACCAGTAATAGTGCCACCAGTAACAGTAGTAACGCCGTTAACTTGCGGAGCATAAATACCCGCCCCAGTCATAGATGTGACAGAACCACCATTAATGGTAAATCTAGCAGCAGTACCCTCGTTATTACCACTCCAAGAGCCGTTACCAGTAATGGCGTTTTCATAAGCAATGACTGTACCACCATTAATGGTAATTTCAGTATATTTAAAACCAGCAATAGCAACGCCACCTTTGGTCCCTTCTTCATTATGGCTAACAGCCGTGACTAAACCATCATTCATAATAAAGGAAGTATTAGGCCTAGACATAGATATTGCAACATAATCAATACTAGTCGTCTCCACTGTGCCACCATTCATTACGAAAGTAGCACCTTCCGCGTAATTCCCCACTGTTAAATCCTCAGAAGTTACAAAACCACCATTCATCGTGAAGTTCTTTTGATTATATACTACATAAGTGTTACCACTGACGGTGCCACCATTAATTACCAAATTATCAAAATTGCGTATACAATATGCCCCTTGACAGTCGATATGGCCACCATTTATGTTAAGACTACCTGATTTTTCACTACTGCCAACCTGGAAAACAAAGTTACTGGTGCCAGTGATTACGCCAGATTGCCCTGCAGAACTATCTTCCACCGTCAGCGAAGCTTCATAAGGTACCAAAGTATTACTATCCGTATCTAAAGTGTGACCGTTCAAATCCAAGACAGTATCAGCTCTCACATAGGTACTGCTAGAAATAGTAATATCGCTCACAAGCCTAACTTCCCCGCCAGAAGTAAAATAACTTTGCAGCGCTTCCGCATCGGCCACATCTATAGCCTCAGCATAAGTATCTTGAAGAGGAATAATTAAGCTCACAAAAAACACACCTATTATAATCGCAATTCCAATAAAACACCTCGATATTTGTATTTTTTTCATGTATGACCTCTTGTTTGTTCCATTATATCATGGTTAAGTTTTAATATGCAACATTTTTAATTATTATATTTATGGTTAGTTATTATGCAATGTGTTGTCTGGGTTGGTTTTATCATTCTCTTTACGTTGGTTTCTCTTTTCTAGGGCAAAGAATACGGCGCCAGATGTTGCAGAGACGGCGGCAGCAATGGCTAGTGGGATAGCAAATGGTGAGTCGGTGATATCCTGATTGCCTTCACCAAATTCATCTAGGCCTTCAGTAATTTGGTGTACACCTTGCGGGGCAGTGTAGGATGGAGCAGGAGCATCGTTGGAGGTGCTGGAAGCGCTAGAACTATTGGAACCATTGGAGCTAGTAGAGCTAGTGGAGCTATTGGAGCTAGTAGAGCCGTTAAGCGAGAGTGGGGAAACGGAGGATGGGGAGGATTGAGGAGTGGAGGAAGGT
>JAZNGO010000093.1:0-26937 GCA_045576515.1 Candidatus Nanosyncoccus sp.
CAACCACTTGGGTAACCCTCCGCATACTACCTATTTTATCATATTATTCTCCAAAGTGTTAAAAATCATCGCGCAGCTTCCGAAACCGAGTGAATTATGCAACAACGCCCTATAACACAATAATAAAGCAATATTGTGCCATTCATTACAATTGAGGAACATTAAGGCAAAACTTGGCTTTAGCGAGTTTTGCCGCTAAAGAGGCGGAGCTTTGGTGTAAAATTTCTATTACACCAAAGCGAAGCTTCCGAAATGTAATGATGGCACAATATTGCTACTATGACATACAGTTGACAATACACAAATATCAAAAACCATGCTATAATATACTCATGGCAAAAGTAGTTGAAAATATCTCATGGGAAGCCGAAGAATACATCAAACGCAGCCGTAATGTTTGGTGGTATGTCGGCCTATTTGTTATTAGTATTGGGCTTTGCGCTCTTTCTATTTTTCTCGCACAATGGACATTTCTTGTACTTATTATTGTTTGTGTTATCACTATTTTGGTAACCTCCAGTCGTCCACCCCGCAAAATACACTACACTTTAGACAAATCCGGCCTCACCGAAGGCACCACTCTTCACAAATACAGCGATTTCCGTGCTTTTGGTATTCTCAAAGAAGATTCTCATTTTTCCGCTGTGCTTATTCCCAAAAAACGTTTCTCACTGCAAGTCAAAGTATATTTCCCAGAAACCAACGGCGAAGCCATCGTAGATGCACTCGGCGCACGCCTCCCCATGGAGCAAGTCAAGCTAGATTTCTTAGATAAAATAGTAAATTTCTTGCGCATTTAATAAATCTGTGCTAATATAGTATAAACATAAGTAAAAAGGTGGGCATAATGGACCAAAATCAAACCGTAGACAACGATCTACAAAAAGCAATAGACGATATCACTAACAACACTAATATAGACCCTGTTTTTTCAGACCCAGTTGCAGCACCATCCTCTATCCCAGAAGGTGACACTGGCGAGCTTGGCGACCCTGTCGGGCCTTTCGCTACGCCTAGTATTCCACCTGCGCCAGCCCCTGCTGGCCCGCTTGATGGCCCTACTCCACCCATGCCAGACGCTCTTGATACACCAGCCCCATCACCATTGCCTACTCCACCTCTCGCAGATGTTGTTCCGCCAGCACCAACAGTATCACCAGAGCCATCTCCTATCTACCCAGAGCCAGTAGACAAATCCCACGAAGCACCTATCCACACTGACCATTCCGCTCCCAATGCTTCATCTTCCGCAGCCAATCTCAACATGCGCCAAGTCAAAGAAGCCGCTCTGCGCGAGCTCGTACCACTTATAGATAGGCTCAATATGTCTCCATCACAGCGCTTCAATATCTGCCGCAATATCTTCGAAGATTTGCGCGATTACACTGTTTTGGAGCAAGCTTACCGCGCCGCTTCAGAAATTTCCGACCCTACCGAGCGCGCCGAAGCTCTCCTGTATCTAGTAGAGTCTATCGACAAAATGTAGCCTACCTCCTTAAAATACCCCCTTCGGGGGTTATTTTTTAGGCAGCTCAAACATCCGAGTAGCAAAACTAAGTTATCTCATCCACTACGATTGAGGAACATTAAGACCAAACTTGGCGCTAGCGAGTTTGGTCGCTGAAGAGGCGGAGCAATGTGATATAATCTTTGATTATCACATTGCGAAGCTTCCGAAATGTAGTGGATGAGACAACATCTACATCTAAGCGCAGCTTCCGAAATGCAATGCATGATGCAATAATCCCATGGATTCAAAAATTGACTTGGAATTCACTTCCAAGTCAATTTTCTTACTGAGTTTTCTTCGTTGGGGCTTCTTTTACAAAAGAAGCCCCATTACCCTAGTACATCCCCCCCATATCCGGTGCAGCTGGCTTTTCTTCTGGTATTTCACATATCAGCGCACCCATCGTAATAGCTGTTGCTGCTATCGATGTAGCATTTTTCACCGCTTCTTTGGTGACCTTGGCTGGGTCTATCACGCCGACCTTCTTTAGGTCTACCAGGCCTTTTTCTGGTGCCATTACATTCACGCCCTGCCCAGGCTTTTTAGCCTTTTCTACTTCGGCAAGCAGTGCCTGCGCATTTAGCCCTGCATTTTCCATTATGTGTACAAATGGTGCTTTCAAGGCATTTTGCACTATCTTCGCACCTTTGCTATCTATAGTTAGCTTACCCGCAAGGTCCACTAGGGTTACACCGCCACCAGTTACTATACCTTCGGCAAGTGCCGCCTTAGTAGCAGCCACTGCATCATCCACGCGGAATTTCTTCTCATCTATTTCTGTCTCAGTAGCCCCACCTACTTTTATCACAGCCACCTTACCAGATAGCGCCGCAGCCCGCTTTTCTAGCTCTTCTCTCTCATAGTCAGACTTAGCCATCTTGGTCTGAGCATGTATTAGCTCTATTCTTGCTTTTACCGCCTTAGCACCACCAGCACCCTTTATTATAGTGGTTTCGTCCTTGGTGGCTAGCACCTTAGTAGCTGAGCCTAGTACCTCTAGGCCTACTTCTTCTAGCTTTAGCCCCTTATCCGCAGATACCACTGTGGCATCTGTCAGTATGGCTATATCTTCCATTATTTCCTTACGCCTATCCCCAAAAGCCGGTGCCTTTAATACTAGCGAATTAAATACACCTTTTAGCTTATTTAGCACTAGTAGCGACAGCGCCTCACCTTCTACTTCTTCTGCTATTATTACTAGGTCTTTTTTGCCAGCTTGTGCACATTTTTCTAGCAAAGGCAATATATCACTAGCTGCCGATATTTTCTTATCCGTTATCAGTATCAAAGGCTTATCAAATACCGCTTCTTGCCTATTTACATCCGTCACAAAGAAAGGCGAAGAGTACCCCTTGTCATAGCTAAAGCCTTCTACTATTTCTTCTTCCATCTCTAACCCCTGTCCAGCTTCTACCGTCACTACACCATCTTTACCTATCTTGCTTATTACCTCAGCTATTAGCTTACCTATCTCTGCATCCCCTGCAGATATCGTGGCTACCTCAGCTACTTTTTTATCGTCGCCTTCTATTTTTTCAGCTACTTTATCTATACCAGCCACTATTTCAGCACCAGCTTTTTCTATGCCTCGCCTTAGTTCCATTGGGTTTACACCTGCAGCTATTAGCTTATTGGCTTCATTTAGTATATTGTAGGTCAGCACTGTTACGGTAGTAGTGCCATCACCAGCTACTTTGTTTAGCTTTTGCGCTGCGGTTTTTATAAGTTTCGCACCTACCGCTTCGCCTAGAGCCTCATCTTTATTAGGGAGCTCTACGGCTTCTGCCACTGTTACGCCATCATGCGTTATCACTGGTGCGCCGTACTCTTTCTCTATTATGACATTTTGCCCCTTTGGCCCAAATGTCACCTTTACTGCATCATATAGCTGCTTTGCCCCAGATAGCACCTTTTCCCGTGCCTCTGCTTCGTAATATATTTTTTTTGCCATTTTTCTCCTTTTCTTATTTCACTTAGTTTTGCACAAGTTTTCCACAACTTTATCTCTATAAAGTCGCCAAAATATCTTCTTCTTTTAGTATTATATAGTCTGTTTCATCTACTTTTATTTCTGTAGTAGAGTACTCCTTATATACTATTTTGTCACCTTTTTTTACACCTTTCACCTCTGGACCTACAGATTCCACCACCGCATAAGCCGGCTTTTCCTTGGCTTCGCCTAGTAATATACCAGATTTAGTCTTTTCTAGTGGCTTCTCTATCTTGGCCACTACTCTATCTTTCAATGGTTTTAGTGCCATATTTATATCTCCTTTTCTACCCCCATTATAGCACAAAAATTAGCACTTGCAACCCACGAGTGCCAATTCACTGTGACTATTTTTAATATAGCCAAGCTATATAATTCGCTTGCATTGAGGAACATTAAGAAAAAATTACCAAAGGCGATTTTTTCGCCGCAGGGGCGAAGCTTTGGTATATAATCATGGGTTACTCCAAAGCGAAGCTTCCAAAATGCAGCGAATTATATAACTACTCTACGCTACTAGCGTATTATTGCCATGGTTTTATATGTTTTTACTACCTTGCCACATTTATTGCACCATTCATCTACTGCTTTTGCTACCCCTGGGAGGGCCATATTATTATAGTCGTGCACTATTATTACGCTACCTTCAGTCATTCTTCCTTCCACCAGTTTTAGCGAATCTCTTATAGATTCATATAGGTCTCCATCTAGAAAAGCAAACGCTATTTTTTCTGGCATATCCGCATCTGTTAGTTCATGAAACCAAGCCTTCTTTATTATAGGCACCGGTAGCCCCGCCCGCAGAAATCTCTGCTTTACTTCCCTTTTTGTCACCAGTAGCTCACCTTTTTTGAAATCTTTCCCCAGCTCCGATGCATCTTCACTAGTTTTCTCTGGCAACCCCTCAAAAGAGTCATATATCCACAATTTTTTCACAGGTTTTTCCACAGAGTTTTCCACAGACCCCTGAGCTGCTACAGCGTGAATGCTAGGCGAGGAAAAAGGAGTAGCGGAAGGCAGCGTACTTAGTGGTACGTCGGCTGAGCAACGCACCTTTTGACGAAGCATAGCGTCACGCTGGAGTATCTCCGCCAGTAGCAGCGATGTGTCACCCTTGTAGCACCCCATCTCTACATAGTCCCCATTTACTGCCAAACACTCCTTGGCTATATTCACTATTTTCAGCGTTTCCTCTCTAGAAACTTGGTCATTTTTCCATACCATATTTTATCTTCCTATCACAAAATTTACCGCCATTATACCTACTAGCGGTAAATTTGTCTAGCCCAAGTAGCAAACAGCTGTCTACTTTTTGGGGTACACCGTACCGAGATAACTGTCTACTTTTGTGGGTACACTTAGAAATTAGTGTCTACTATTAAGGGTACAGTTCAATATATTATGTCCTAGCAATCCTTCAAAAGCATCCTATATTATCCAATATCTCAATAAATATCCGTATAAATGTCCTGATATTTTATACTCTACAATATCTTCCTCAAATACTCACCCGTAGGAGTATTAGCCTTACGCGCCAATTCTTCCGGTGTGCCTTCCGCACACACTTCGCCACCTTTTAGCCCACCTTCTGGCCCCATATCTATTATCCAGTCTGCACTTTTTATTACGTGCAGATTGTGCTCTATTATTATCATCGTATTCCCGCCATCCACTAGCTTATTTAGTATACTTAGTAAGCGCTTCACATCATCCGTATGCAGCCCCGTAGTAGGCTCATCTAGTATGTACAGTGTCTTACCGGTAGATCTCCGCGCCAGCTCCGTAGCCAGCTTTATCCGCTGCGCCTCACCACCGCTAAAAGTCGTAGCCGGCTGTCCTAGGCGTATATACCCTAGGCCTACCTCTTGTATTGTACGAAGCTTATTGGCAATAGCTGGGATATTAGCAAAAAACTCCACTGCTTCATCTATAGTCATTTTCAGCACTTCAGATATATCTTTGCCTTTGTACTTTATTTCTAGCGCCTCGTGATTATACCGCTTACCATGACATACTGGGCATGTCACATATACGTCCGGCAAAAAATGCATTTCTATTTTGTTTACACCATCCCCCTGACAATGCTCGCAGCGTCCACCCTTTACATTAAAGCTAAATCTCCCAGCTTTGTACCCCCGCACTTCCGCCTCCGGCTGCGCTGCAAAAAGCTCCCGTATCGCCGTAAATACCCCAGTATAGGTAGCTGGGTTACTCCGCGGAGTCCGGCCTATCGGGCTTTGGTCTATCACTATTACTTTATTTATGTTTTCTATACCTTCTATTTTTTCGTGCGTGCCACTCACTGTTTGCGCCCTATGTAGCCGTGCCTGTAGCTCATTCGCCAGTATACTATTCACTAGCGTAGATTTACCGCTACCACTTACGCCACTCACCACCGTCATTACGCCTAGCGGAAACTTCACCGTAATATCTTTCAAATTATTTTCTCTAGCCCCCACCACCACTAGCTCTTGGCCCCGCTTGGCCTTGCGCCGTTTTTTGGGCACCGGTATAGTCTTTTCACCGGCCAAGTATTTACCCGTAATAGAGTCT
The DNA here is from genome assembly GCA_045576515.1 of Candidatus Nanosyncoccus sp. Classification (GTDB taxonomy): domain Bacteria; phylum Patescibacteriota; class Saccharimonadia; order Saccharimonadales; family Saccharimonadaceae; genus Nanosyncoccus. The sequence goes on from JAZNGO010000093.1 coordinate 6,054, forward strand.
GGATTAGCCATTATTTCTTCCGGTGTACCCGCCGCTACTAGCTTGCCACCTTTTGCGCCCGCCCCCGGCCCTATATCTATAATATAGTCAGATGCTAGCATCGTATCCTCATCGTGTTCCACCACCAGCACTGTATTTTTCAAATCTCTCAGGTGTTTCAAAGTAGATATTAACTTATCATTATCGCGCTGATGCAGCCCTATAGACGGCTCGTCTAGCACATACAGCACCCCCTGCAGGCCAGAGCCTATCTGTGTAGCTAGCCGTATCCTCTGCGCTTCACCGCCACTCAGTGTATTAGCTGCCCGGCCTAGCTCCAAATACCCTAGCCCCACATCTTGCATAAACTTCACTCTCTCACGAATCTCTTTTAGTATTGGCTTGGCTATTAGTTCCTCCGCCTCAGTAAAGCCTAGGTCTTGCCCTAGCACTTCTAGCGTAGCATCTACATCTAGGTTGCATATATCTACTATATTGAGGTCGTGCACTGTCACGGCTAGCACCGCTGGCTTCAGCCTCGCCCCATGGCATGTTTGACATTCCCTCACCCGCATAAATCTCTCTATATCATGCTTGGTAAACTCACTGGTCTTGGGGTCGTTGTATCTTCGCTCTAGTGTAGGTATCACACCCTCATATGTAGTCTGATACACCGTGCCATCAGCAAATCTTCCACTACCAGTTATTTTCATCTCGTATTTTTCATCACCCGTACCGTATAGTATGATTTGTCGAACCTCTTCCGACAATTCCCCTATCGGCGTATATATATTAAACCCATGCTTCATCCCCACTTGCATTAGGCGCTTTAGCCACCACGAATCTTGCCCTATTCTATTAAACGGCCGTATACCACCCTCTGCTATGGTTAAATTATTATTAAACACTAACCCTGGGTCTATCTCCATCCGCGACCCCAGCCCCGTACAGGTAGGGCACGCCCCTTCTGGCGCATTAAAGCTAAATAACCTCGGCGTTAGCTCTGGTATCAGCTCATCTGGATGTTCTGGGCACGCATATCGTTGCGAATATGTTAACACTTCAGTATTTTCTGCATTTATTTTACTTTCACCCACAGCCGTAGTACGGTCATTTATTTTAAGTAACTGTATTATCCCCTGCCCCATCTCTAGCGCCTGCTCTATCGAGCCACTTATCCTACTCTTTAGCTCCGGATTCAACACAAATCTATCTACTACTATCTCTATATTGTGGCGCTCGTTTTTATTAAGCTCTGGGAATTCATCCAGCGCATATATTATGCCATCCACCCTCACCCGCGAAAAACCTTTCGCCGTATATTGCTCTGGTATGTGCAAAAATTCACCCTTTTTATCGCTCACTATTGGGGTCAGCAGCATTAGCTTTGCCCCCAGCGGCAATTTCATCACCTCGTCCACTATATCATCCACTGTCCGCCGGCTCACTTCCTTATGGCAAATCGGACAATGTGGCACCCCTACCCGCGCAAACAGTAGCCTTAGGTAATCGTACACTTCTGTTACCGTAGCCACCGTACTGCGCGGATTTCGCGAAGTAGACTTCTGGTCTATTGATATCGCCGGAGAAAGCCCTGTAATAGAGTCCACGTCTGGCTTATCCATTATCCCAAGAAACATTCTTGCATACGAGCTAAGGCTCTCTACATACCGCCTTTGTCCCTCTGCATATATCGTATCAAACGCTAGAGATGACTTGCCGCTCCCAGATAGCCCAGTAATTATTACCAGTTTATCTCGCGGTATATCTACATCTATATCTTTCAAATTATTCTGCCGCGCACCTCGCACCCGTATCACATTACTATCACCAAAAATCTCCCCCTCTACTTGCCGAATTTTACCATCATTGTCTACCATATTGTTATTGCCTTCACTTATAAACCCATATATTATACACCATTTCTCTACTTTTGTCCACTCTTATAAAGTCTAGCTACCGAAGAATCATAATAATGCTATATTACCAAAGTCTAAAACAACAAATCATATCTTACTTCATTTTTGAATTTCACCAAAATATTCTCATTGTCGCTATATATCTGATACAGCGCCGTGTCTTCCACTAGTGGTAAATCTTTCTCGTTCAAGTCCATGCCAGGCTCCCAATAAATATTTTTTAGCCACCGCTGCTCCGTAATTCTATACGCCATCCATGGAATTCTTTCACTATAACTCGGCATCAGCAGCCTATATAGTATTCTATAGTCATCTATTGGCATATTACGAATCACTGGCGATAGCCCAATCTCCCCATCCACCTGCACCACCTTTTCGCCCTCTTTTAGCATAGCGGGCAACTTATTTATATCCGCTAACACCATTTCCACTCTACTATTCCTATATTCATTTTGCTCTTTCAGTGCATTACCGTATGTCAGCGCAAACATCACAAAACAGTATGTAAGCACCACCACAGGCACCTTCACTATCCATCTGCTATATTTCCCTCCCGCGATATACACGCCCATCAACGCTATCCACGCCCCCACGGCATACATCGCTCTTGGTGCATACAGTGGCTTATCCAGTGCCGCATATAGCACTAGTGTCGCCACAGCCATCAGCGCCACCATTATCACGGCCGCCATCACAACCCCTATCTTTTTTCTCTTACTTCTCGCCACAAATATCGCTACAAATATCACACCTATTATTCCTATCAGCACTTTCCATGTAGTCCGGAAATCGCCCCATATCAGTTCAAAGTATTGTTTCAAATGTTCCACTATCGCCGGCAAAAAGCTGCCCATCTCAGGCAAACTATTAGACGCATACGCGTCCCTCGGCCGCATCAAAAACTTTTGGAATACCACCAATGTCAGCAAAAACACTGCTCCGGCTAGTAGTGCCCATTTCACTATCTCTTTGTTTTTCATTTCCTTCTTGCTCCAAGCCTTCACTATTGCAAATATCACCAACATCGGCAATATCCCTATCGCCGCCTGGTATGTCATGCATACCACCAGCACTCCTATCACCATCGCTATACCAAACATCTTTTTGTTTCCGCCCCAATACAGCATCGGCCACACTGCAAAAAGTACCGATATCGCCATATATACCGCATCATACTGGTACGACAAACATTCCAACATGTACGGGTTTAACCCTAGCGGCACCACCGCCACTATCCGCCATAGCCATTTTGTCCATTTTTCCTTGAAAACTTCCTTCCCAGATACCACACATACAAACATCACACTCGCTACCGCTAGTATCGCCACCGCTAACACCTGTGGCCATGGCGCTATATTAGTTAAGTGCCAGTCCGCATGCAAAAAATGCGACATCGCCGTACTAATATATCTACTAAATCCCGCCCATTCCGCATATCCATAAGTTGTACGCGCCACATCATCTGCATAATGCACCCCAGCTAGTATTATTGCCAGTATCCCCGCTAGATAAATCCCCAGCATCACCGCCCACGGCTTCACCAAAAAATTATTTTCCTTCCAAATTTTCTTCACCCCTTTTTTACATTTTTTATACCATTCTTTCATTTTTCTTCCTTTTCCATTCTTCGCAAAAGTTATTATACGTAGTAAACTCGCATCCATTTTTCTGCAGCATACATATTAACCCTTCCAACCTTCCCGCCATTTTCATCCCACTATTATGCTTGATATACCCTGGTACCGCGCTATACTCTGCCAAATCTGCAAATTCCCACGGATGAAAATATGTTGCAAAATACCCATCCTTTTTTAATACCATTTTTGCACACTGAAAATAAAGTTTTTTCGGCAAAATATGCAGCGCCAGCCAAAACATCGGTACCCTCATACCTGTCACTACTGACGTAGGTATTTCCTGCACGCCACCTCGCACAAAAGGCCGCCGTGGTACCTTAGTATTATTGTATCTTCCTGGTATATAAGCCGGATTTATACTAGAATCATATTCGTATCCGCATTTTTTTAGCTCTGCATAGTTTATCTTTTGCATTCTCGGCTGCCTATAGCCATATACTTCCACTCCCGCCACCTTCTCGACTATTTTTTTAGATTCTGATACATCACTGGACTTCGGCGCAAAGTGGTCCACCCCATGACATGCTATTTCGTGTCCCATCTCTACTATTCTACGTACTAGCTCTGGCCGCCCCTTTGCAAAATTCCCTGTGCAAAAAAATGTTGCTTTTACACCAGTCCTATTTAGCACTTTTAGCACTCTCTCTAGCCCCTGTGTAGACACTTCTAATCCTTCTGCTAGCGATATTTCCGCCCCATGTTCTCTCGGTACATCAAATTCTTCCACATCAAAGCTTAGTAACACTTTACCTTTTTTCATTTTCTACTCCTATGCTTTTTCTTTTATCTACTACATATAGTGGCCTATCTTTAGACTCTGCATGTATTTGCGAAATATACAACGCTGTTATCGCCTGCGATATTAGCACCAGCCCCACCAAAAAAGACACAAACACACTCATCGCCACCGCCCCACTCCAGTCTAGCCCCAATGGGTCGCCCATTATATATTGTTCCACCATAATAAACCCTCCCATCACCAGCGATACCACTGTAATAAACACCCCTATATAGCCAAATATCACCAGCGGCGTTCTAGATGTAGACGCTAGCCCATCTATCGCCACACTTGCTAGCTTTTTCACGCTATATGTTGGCTTGCCATTGATTCTACCTTTTGTCTCAACATTCACATATACCTGCTCATATCCTAGCCAATCTATTAGCCCCCGCGTCAACCGATTTCTCTCTGTAAATTTATTAAACTCATCTGCCACTACTCTGTCTATCAAGCGAAAATCCATCGCCCCTACTACTATGTTTTTGTTCCCCATCATTCGCATCATTCTGTAATATACTTTAGAACCTAGCTTATGCTTGGTAGTATTATGCCCTCGCACCGCCGTCACCACTGCCGCACCATCCTCCCATTTTTTTATCATTTTTGGGATTTCTTCTACCGGATGTTGCCCATCTGCATCTATCATTATCACCGCATCGCCTTTTGCATTTTTTATACCTGCAGTCAATGCTATTTCTTTACCAAAATTCCTCACTAGCGATACTACCTTCACTCTAGTCTTATTTATTATCTTACTTTGCTTAATTTTTGCTATTGTCGCATCTCGCGACCCATCATCTACTATTACTACTTCAGTATCATACGGAATCTTACTTAGCACCGGGTAAAGTTGTACATCCAAAAATTCCTTCACGCCAGCTTCTTCATTGTATACCGGCACCACCACCGAAACCAACCTCTTCATATCATCATTATACCACTCCTAGACCTGTTCGATAATTGCAACTTAGATATCTTTATAATTATCTATTCATTACCTGTCAAATGTTTTTTCTTCGCAGCATTATCCACCGCTACTCCACCATCCTCACGCAAAAACCTCAAAGCGCCTTTTGGGTTTCCTATCTCAAATCCAAGAGCATGCGAAGTTTCCTCCGGAACTGTAGCAGTATGAAAATATGGCCATATCCCCAACATTTCTATACATGCCATTTTATTGCGAGGTACTTGATTTTCGTCACAACATATATGCAACTGCTTATGTCCCGCTTGTTCAAAAATATTATAGGCAAAAGCTACTTCATCTGTTCCATTTTTCTCAGTGCCATCTGCAGAAATATCCTCCTCCGGAACCCCATTTTCTATTAGATATTTCTTTCCCGCTTCCGGCAAAGAAACCTTATCCCCAAAATGCACTGCTCCCGGCACGCGTAAGGTCACGCGCTGCCCTTTATTTTTCATCATATTATATCTTAATATTGCCTCGTCCAATCTAGCGGTAAAGGCTTTACCAGGCTTCCCATCTGAAGTTAATGGGTGTTGTGCGCACACTAATATCAAACTACCGTCTCTACTCTCATCCGCTTCCAAAGCAAGAGTATTGAGCCTAGCAATTTCTTCGTCTTTTTCCAATCTCCGCTCCAAAGACAAGTCGCATATATTTTTATCGTTCATCTTGTATAGATAATAACACAATATAAATCCCTAGAAAAGATTACAAAGGGTCTACTTCTTATTCTCAAAGTGTTATAATATACTGTATGGAAAAAGAAGATACTTCGTCAGATAAATCTAGTTCAAATTCAGCACAGCTAAAAGATGTCAAAACTTCCAAACGTGCCGGCCGTTACTTTATTGTTGGTGTTTGCGTCACTCTATTCAATTACGCTCTTTTCGCTGTTATCTCCAATCTTATCATCCTAAATAACGACCTTCTCTGGCTTTCCAATTTTATTGCTACCGCTATCACTACTATCGTTGCTTACTTTGCGCATTCCAAAATCACATGGAAAGAGCGCGAAGTCACTAAGCATTCCATTATTAGATTTTTTATCTGGAACGCCATACTCACCGTTGCTATCGCCCCAGGCTTCACGCAACTTTTCAGCCTCCTCACCCCTCTTTACGAATTTGCCTACAACATCACTAGTGCAATTCATTTACCATTCTCCTACGAATTTGTTCTCACCACCGGTTCTTTTTGTTTCAGCGCCCTCGTTATCATGATTCTCAACTTCCTCTTTTACGACCGCTTCGTATTCGGCAAAAAACCTAAGAAAAGCGAGAAGAAAAATGACAAAGAATAATCCATTAATTTCCGTTATCGTTCCGGTTTACAATACCGCCAAGTACCTCCCCCGTTGCCTTGATTCTATTCTCGCCCAAACTTACAACAATCTCGAAATCATCATAGTGGATGATGGCTCCACCGACAATTCCGCCAAAATCATAAAGTCTTATGCTCAAAAAGACCCACGCATCAAATCATTTCATCAGTCAAATTCTGGCCTTTCCAGCGCACGCAATACCGGCATCTCCAAATCCACCGGCACCTACATTACTTTTGTAGATTCAGATGACAGCATCGAGCCGAATATGCTCGAAGCTATGGTTGCGGCCATTCTTAATACTTCTGCCGATATCGCCGTTTGTTCTTTCAAAGAAATTTACCCCAATGGCAAAGTCACACATTTTAGTAACTCCCATCCCAAAAAACTCTACGATACCAAATCAGCCCTCAAAGCCATGTTACTAGAAAAAGGCTTCATGGTATCTGCCACTATGAAATTATTCCCCACTAAATATTTCAAAACCGTCCAATTCCCAGTGGGCAAACTTCACGAAGATATCGGCACTACTTACAAGCTCATCATGCAAGCCTCAGCAATCATTTTCCTACCTGCAGAATACTATATCTATCACCACCACCAAGATTCCATCATCTCACATGCATTCGACCAGCGCAAGTTAGATATCATTACCCTTACCGACCAAATGTGTGATGATGTTGCCCAAAAATACCCTGCTCTCAAAGACATTACCAACGAACGCCGCATGCGCGCCAGGTTTTCCGTCCTGCGCCAACTCCCAGCTAAAAGCCGCTACACAAAAAGTATTCTTTCATACCTCCGCACCCACAAAAAATACATCCTGCACAACCCTTCCGCTACTTCTACCGACAAGCTCGCCTTGCGCCTCGCCCTCACCAATGTCAAACTTTTCCAGCTCGCCTACAAGCTCAAAAAATCTTAGCTTTCAACCATGAAGCTCTCCACTTCAAATAAATAAGTCTTAACAATATTTTTTCTTTCGCCCCAGCCTTTTTCCCCACCCATTTTTTGAGATTTTTATAACACTTGCGCCAATTATCCCATACCCCTACAACTTTGGCTGCAGTACTCGTCTCAGTGCCTACATTATATGTGTATAGTGGCTCCAAAACAAACCTTATATTTCCATTTTTTTTCTTCAAATAGTCCAATACAAATTTTGTATCTTCACCATATGCCATGCCCTCATCAAATCTAATATTCTTTCCCCTTACTACATTCGCATCAAAAATCTTGTTAAACGCTGGGTACATTCTCCCATCAGCCAACATGCTTCTCAACACATAATGCTCCAAACTCTCATTATCCTTACGCGCAAAAGGCTCCGTGTACAATTCTTCCACTGTTCCACTGTTTAGCCTATGATATCTAATGCCGCTCATTGCTAACGATGTATTCTCTCGAAGAGCGCTATCCATCATTTTATCTACAAAAGTCTCATCCACATCATCATCAGAATCCACAAACAACAAATATCCACCACTCGCTTTTTCAATCCCAAAGTTTCTCGCAGCACTCGGCCCACCATTTTCTTTACCATAAATCTTAACTATATTACTTTCCAATTGTGTTATTATTTCTAAAGAATCGTCCATAGACCCATCATCTACCACGATTATTTCTATTTTATGGTATTTACTGCCCAATATTTTCTTTATAAGTTTTTTTGCGGATTTACCAGTATTATATACCGGTATTATTATAGACACCAAAGGTTTCTTATCCATATCATCATTATACATTAAAATCAAAATATGATAAAATCATATAATATGAGTATTCCTCGTGTTCTCAATCGCAGAAATCGTATTCTCCTAAAAGAGCTCACCAAGACCGATTTCAAATTACGGTATCAAGGCTCCGTCTTAGGCTACTTGTGGGCTTTACTTCGTCCACTTATGATGTTCGCAATTCTTTATATAGTTTTTGCCAAATTACTCAAGTTCGGTAGCGACATCCCACATTACCCTGTATATCTACTCTGTGGTACCACTATGTGGAGTTTCTTTACGGAATGTACGTCTCAAGGCATCCAAGCCATAGTCAACCGCGGCGATTTGCTACGTAAAATTAGCTTTCCTAAATACATAGTAGTAGTCTCTGCCACGCTTACCGCTGTCATCAATATGCTTATTAATCTAGTAGTTATTATTATTTTTGCACTTATCAATGGTATTACACCCACTTGGAGTTGGCTGCTCGTCCTTATTCCTATATTTGGCTTATACGTTCTTTCTCTTGGTATCGCATTTCTACTTGGTTCTATCAATGTCAAGTACCGCGATATCACATCCATCTGGGACGTGCTCATCCAAGCCTTGTTCTATGCGGTGCCTATTATCTACCCTATCGCATTAGTAGCAGAAACTAGTAGCATTGCGGCCAAAATTATTCTTTTAAATCCTATCTCGCAGTGCATCCAAGACATCCGCTTTTTCTTAATAACTAGCGAAACTATCACTACATGGAACTACGTCGGTAATAAATTCTTTGCTTTTATTCCTATACTTATCACTCTTGCTATCCTTATCATTGGCGCACTTATCTTTAGAAGAAAATCTAAGTTCTTTGCGGAGGAAGTATAATGAAACGCGAAATCGGTACCCGTACAGAAATAAACGATGATGCTAGCGATATTGCTATCAGTGTTAAAAACTTACACAAAAATTTTAAGCTCCCCACCGAACAAGCCTTCGGCCTCAAACAAGCCTTATTCAATCGGCTCCGTGGCGTCAAAGGCTATACCGAACAAAAAGTTCTAAAAGGTCTAGATTTCGAAATAAAAAAAGGTGAGTTCCTCGGCATTGTTGGTCGCAATGGCTCTGGTAAATCTACACTACTTAAGATTCTCGCTGGCATCTACTATCCCGAAAAAGGCGAGGTCGCCATCAATGGCAATCTAGTACCTTTTATCGAATTAGGTGTTGGTTTCAACCCAGAGCTCACTGGCCGCGAGAATGTCTACATGAATGGTGCCTTGCTCGGATTCTCCAACGAAGAAATGGATAAAATGTATAACGATATCTGGAATTTTGCCGAACTCAAAGATTTTCAAGATCAAAAGCTCAAAAACTATTCCAGCGGCATGCAAGTTCGCCTTGCCTTTTCTATCGCCATTCGCGCCAAAGGCGACATCCTTTTGCTAGATGAAGTATTAGCCGTAGGCGACGCCGCTTTCCAAAAAAAGTGCGCTGACTATTTTAATTCTCTCAAAGACAAAAATCAAACCGTAGTCCTTGTTACTCACTCCATGGAAAATGTTCGTAAATTCTGCACCCGCGCCATCCTTCTAGAAAACGGCAACATCATCAAAGAGGGTGACCCTAAAAAAATTGCCGATGCCTACACCAAACTTTGGTCATAATTTATTCATGCCTTATTTTACGAAAGACAAGATAACCTGCTCCACCAATTTTTGTGCTTAATATATTATATATTTTTAGTTTCCGACTTAAATACTTATTAGTCTTGTATCTATCGGCATTTTCTATTATCCACCTTCTTGCCATTTCCCCATCGTTTTTATCCGCCTTGCCTGCTATCGCAAAATCAAGATAAGCATATTTTGCTAAGAGTAGTGCAATTTCCGCCGCTTGTTCTAGGTCATTATTTTTATTAAAATACTCTACCGCCTCTTTTGCGGCCAATTCTCGCATAGCCAGTCTTCCTTCTACCCTTTCAGTATTCATGATACTATCTTTTCTATCTATATAGCAATACAAAGATTTATCTATATATGAAACCCTCTTAGCCTTCGCTAAGACTTTATATGTAGTCAGAGTATCCTCGTGTTTTCTCCCTACAGGAAATTTTATTTCATTTTGCATAAAAAGGAATTTCTTATATAGTTTATTCCATGCTACTATGTCTATATTTTCGTGCCGAGTAAGCAGCTTCACTGCCGCCTCTTTGCCACTCATGCTCTCCGCGACAGGTATCACATTATTATATCCGCAAACCACTATATCAGCATCGTCCCCCTCCATCGTTTCATGCATTGCGCTAATATAGCCATCTTTTATAAAATCATCACCATCCACAAAAGCCACTATGCTGCCCTTAGCCTTTTTTAGGCCAAAGTTTCGCGCGTCCGATAGCCCGCCATTTTCCTTGTGAAACACTCTTATACGCTTATCTTCCACAGCATATTTATTGCATATTTCACCAGACCCATCCATAGAGCCATCATCTACTACCACTATATCTAAGTTTTCATACTTTTGCTTAACTACAGAATCTAAGCACCTATCCACGTACTTTTTTACGTTGTATACCGGTATTATTACAGAAATCAATGGTTTCATTTTTTCTCAGCAAAGCATTTCAAATAGTTAATCGTATCGTTCATAGCATCCTCTATAGTTAGCTCCGTTTCCCAACCTAGCTCTTCTTTGGCCTTCTTGGGATTAGCAAATATCTTAGGCAAATCCCCCGCCCTTCTTCCCACTACTTTATAAGCCAACTTCTTTCCACTTGCATCCTCAAAGGCCGCTACCATCTCCAGCACAGATGTAGCCTTACCAGTTCCTAAATTATATATAGATACCCCAGGCTTCATTTTTTCTATCGCTGCCACATGCCCCTTGGCAAGGTCTACTACATGTATATAATCCCTCATACCAGTACCGTCCGGAGTGTCATAATCATCGCCATACACCGATAATTCTTCTATCTCGCCAGTAGACACTTTCATAATTATTGGCATCAGGTTATTTGGAATATCATTCGGATTCTCGCCTATCAGCCCAGACTTATGCGCCCCTACAGGGTTAAAGTATCTGAGTATTGTCACCTCTAACTCCGGGTTAGCCTCTGCCGTATCTATCAACATTTCCTCTATCACATGTTTCGTTTCACCATACGGATTTGTTATCCCCACACCCGTCTGCATACTTTCCGTCAGTTCTGCTACACCCTGATCGCCATATACAGTAGCAGAGGACGAAAATACAATTTTCTTTACATTATACTTATTCATGCATTTCAGTAAATTGATAGTGCCGCCCACGTTGTTTTCATAATATTTTAGCGGTTTTTCCACAGACTCGCCCACAGCCTTTAACCCAGCAAAATGTATTACCGCATCATATTTACCATCCTCAAATACCTTTTCCATAGCTAGAGCATCCAGCAAATCAACCTGGTGAAATTTCGGCCTTACGCCAGTTATTTTCTCTATATCATCCAGTACCGTAATCTTACTGTTAAATAAATTATCTAATATCTCAATTTCGTACCCACGTTCAATCAACTCCACCGCAGTGTGCGATCCAATATACCCCGTTCCCCCAGTAAGCAATATTTTCATTTTTCCTCCTTTTCTCTATTATACAACGGCAACATTTTTTCCGCAAAAATCTTATCAAAGTCAAATTTTTCTTCATATAACTTTCTTGCATTTCGTGCCATTTTATCTGCCTCTTCCCTATTCTTTAGCATATATATCATTGCCTCCGCCAATTTATCTACACTTTTTGCTGGCACCAAAAGTCCAGTCTCCTTATTTATTACTACTTCTGAATTCCCATCGACATCGGAAGCTATTATCTTCTTCCCCATCATCGCCGCATCTAATAAAGACAGTGATAGTCCTTCTCTATAGCTCGGTAACACAAATATCTCATTCTCCGCCAAGGCCCGTAGCGGCTCTTCCGTTTTACCATAAAAGTAAATCTTATTATTCTTACTGGCTAATTGCCCGTATTTCTCCAAATCTTCTCCATCGCCATATATACTTAATTCCACATCCGAATATTTTTCATTCACTACATTAAAAGCCTCAATTAACTCCTCAACACCCTTATCTTTTACCACTCTACCGATAAAAACAAAGCTGTCCTTCTTTTTTCGCGTCTTTTCGTATTTGCTAAATAAATCCTTCACTCCATTCTCTATCACTGTAGTATTTGCAATTTTCTTGGGTGCAACCATCTTTTTTGTTTCCAACTCCAAGTTCTTACTAATAAAAATAACTTTCTCTGCATATTGAGACAGCCTTATGATTCTTTTACCAATTATATTTTTTAATCTACTATTTACATTCCATAATACCCAATTTTTAAAATCCGCATGATCGGTCCATAGAATTCGGGTGCCACATTTTTTAGCCGCCAACGTAGCTGCTATCCAATCATCTCGTGACTGAATATTTACCACCTCTGGACGATATTGCTCAATAGTATTTTCATACCATCTCTCAAGCTTCTTTTGGTAAACCCAATAAACAGGCAATAAGACATTTTTCCACCCACTCCAATCTTGTCGCTCACAATATGGTGGCACCAAAGTTTTAATTCCATCTTTCTTTGCGCTTTCTAACAGCTCTCTTGAATTTGTCACAATTACCGGCAAAAAACCATTTGCCTTTAATTCCTCTGCCAGTTTTAACTGATAAATCTCCCCACCACCATACTTTTCTGGCGCTACGTTGCGAACCAAAAAGACACTTTTTACCATTTATTTACTCTCGTGATACTCTTTTTCCGTATTCACATTCCAAACATTCTCTTTGTTTGTCTTGCCAGACATAATATTTTTCACCGTTTCAAAAGAAGTACACATAGAATGGTCTAGATTGTTATACCTATGCTGTCCGTTCCTACCTACGCAGAATAGATTTGGAATTGTATCTAGGTAGTTTCTTAAATCATCTATATGTTCATATGTATCAAAATATGCAGGGTAGGCTTTCTTTACTCTTTCTACGTGATAGTCTAGCACATCATTCTTGTCCTCTATTATGTTTATCTTCTCCATCTCGTCTATAGCCATCTTAGCAAAATCATCATCTTTCATATTCCACAGTTCATCGCCTTCGTTGCAAAAATATTCTAGCCCCACCCAAGCAGTATGTTCTACGTCTTTTACAAGATATGGAGACCAGTTATTAAAAAGTTGGAATCTACCCATTTTCACGCTCTTATCATGTACATATACCCAGTCATCCGGCACTATATCCCCAAGTGTTTTTATATCAGTTTCATTTTTTAAGGCCAACTTTGGAGCCAAAACACCAACAGTCATATAATCTCTATACGGTAAGCCCTCCGCTATTTTAGCAATTTTCTTCGGCACATCATTCATCGCAAGTATTAAATCTTTTAGCGGCATAGAAGATATAACATAGTCCCCACTTATAGTTTTCTTTTTGCCATCCTTAGCGTCTTCATATATTACACCGGTAATTTCGTTTTTCCTGTTCTTTTTTATGCCTACTACTTTTGCATTCATTATTATTTCGCCACCTTTTTTCTTTATTTCTTTAGCCGTTATTTCCCAAAGTTGCCCAGGCCCAAGCTTAGGATAAGCGAACTCCTCTATCAATGACGTCTCAACTTTTCTATTATCGCCCTTAAACGCTTTACCAAAAATGTCCTTAAGTATGGCAGCGATAGACAGGCCTTTTACTCTTTGGGCCCCCCACTCTGGCGAAATTTCACTTGGGTGCCTACCCCACAAATTTTCCGTATAGTTTTCGAAAAACATAGAGTATAGTTTCTTACCGAACCTATTTATATAAAAATCTTCCAAAGATTTCTCCGGCTTCTTATGGACCATACTTTTCATATAGCTACAACCCACCACAAAAGTGGTGCCTATACCCATATTCTTTATCGTGGATGCTTTCAACGAAACAGGATAATCGAAAAACTTCTGGTTAAAGAAAATACGCGAAAGTCTATTACGACACAACATTACACGGTCTGTTTTTTCCGGATCTGGACCACCCTTCTTTACAGTAGATTTACGTTTCAGTTTCTTGTCATCATATGGCAAAGCTCCTTGAGTGGGAAGCATTTTTTCCCACCATTCATTTACTTCTGGCACCTTAGAAAAGAATCTATGGCCACCCATATCCATACGATTACCTTTGTAATTCACTGTTCTTGAAATTCCTCCAAAAGCATTAGATTCCTCTAGCACCACTACATCATAATCTTTTGATTTATCTAGCAGCTCATACGCAGCAGTAAGCCCTGCTGGCCCAGCACCGATAACAATGACTTGCCGTTTCTTTCTCACAACTCCTCCGTTTTTTATTCCTTTACCATTATAACACAAAACCATGGTATAATATGTAACATGAATAAGCTCTTGTCATTTCTTGGCAAAAAAACTGGCTCAATCATTCTAGGAATCTACCTGGGAATAGTCGTAAGCATTCACCTATTCATGTTGCTCCCATCCGGATTCTTTTCTTCATTTTCTACCAAGATCGGTTTTCTAATTATTATTCTTACCACCTTTGTTATATCTTTTTTTATTTCTGACTTTATTATTAGACGCCTTAGAAAAATATGTGTCAAAATTACACTACGCCAAAGTATTACCCACAAGAAACACTATAAAGTATTTCTTTTATTCTTAGCAGTTAGCTTGGCAATTTCCTTAGTTTGGTTTGTCGCATATGCTCCCGGCGGATTTTCTCCAGATTCTATAGGCCAATATAACCAGGCTCTCACAAACAATTACTCCGATTGGCACCCAGTTCTACACACGCTAATATTCTTCAAAATACCCATGTCCATTTTCAATAACAATGCCTCCGCTATAGTTATTTGCCAAATAATTCTTTTTTGTATCGTTGTTTCATACTCACTGACTACAATATATGAAATTGCCGGCAAAAAATGGGGCATCGTAGCATCGCTCATTATTTTGGCTAACCCAATGGTCATGGACGAATTGATGTCACCGTGGAAAGATGTTGCATTTGCTATTTTTGCACTTTTTGCCACTACTGCTGCCCTCAAAATATATGCATCTTCCGGCACATGGGGCAACAAAAATTCAAGAATTATTTTGCTAGCAATTGTTTTGAGCTGTGCTACTATTTTCCGCCACAATGCCATTCTATTTACTTTGCCCTTAATCGTTGGACTATTCTTCTTCTTAAAACGGACTCAATGGATCAAATTGGTATTTTTGATGCTTGCAGTCATTTTCCTAATTAAGGTTCCTCTTTACTCTGTCCTTCACGTTTCGTCTCCAGATAGACGCACATCCGAAACAGCCGGCATTTCGCTTACGATAATAGGCAATACAATTAAGAAAACTCCAAATTTATTAGATGAAGAAATAATCAACTTTGCCCACGATATCACATCTCAAGAAAATTGGGAGAAAAAGTATACAACGGGAGACTTCAACTCTATCAAATGGCAAAGCAACCTCTCTCGAGTAGAAGATGCTGGGGTATTTAAAACCACCGAACTGGCCATAAGAGCCATCACTCAATCTCCTTCGGCGGGCCTTGGCGGTCTTTTTGGGGCCACACAAGTTGTATACGGCTTAGAGCAGAATGATAACAATTATACTGTTATACCCTCCGTAACCGAAAATGATTTTAGCATTAACTATTCTGGAAACCAGTTTATTAAAACCTTTACAGATTTATATCGTAACGCCTTTAATAACAGTATTCTCCATTATTTTTCCCTTGTCGGCACCACAATAATCGTAATACTCGCCTTCATTCTTAGCCATACACAATGGAAAAAGAATAATTGGAAAAAAATTCTTCTCTGTCTGCCGATCTTATTTTATGATTTCGGCACCATGATTCTCTTGTCTGGACCCGAAACTAGATTCTTTTATATAAATTTCTTAGTTTACCCAATTATCGTAATTTTCTCAATTTTACATCATGACGACAATCACCAGCCGCGTAATAAGAAAGGCAAAACAAAACCGGTACCGCATCCATAATCGGGTACATATATCTAATTATAATAGTAGGCCCAACTAAAATTGTTCCAAATAGTAGCACCATTGGCAATATGAGGCAAATACTTATATGGTTCTTCCTATACACTCCACCTAGCAATAAGAAGAACAAAATCCACACATATACAGCTGGAGCCATTATAAGAGAAAGAACTGGATTGTATAGATATCCATTATTAGAAATAAGCTGATCATACTGTTCTTGCAACCAAGGGAGCTTACTATCTCTGTCCGAATCATCCCATAATTTTATAAAGCCAGTTTGCAAATAGCCCGACTTACCATAAACCCGTGTATAGTCTATATTGGGAATATGCCAAGACGAAGCTGTCAATTTGCCCCATATATCAATAGTCCCTAGCGGATATTTAATCACATATTTGCCAGTCTTTTTTATCAACATAGAATAATTATCTACCTTCTCGCCCCAAATCGACTTTACCGGGTCAACCAGAAGCTCATTATAAACTTGAGCCAATTCGACACCATCAATAGAATTTCCCTCTAGCAATAAACCCTCCGTAGTATTAAAGTCCACCACAGCTTCCGGATAGTCTATAGCAAACCTAGAAAGAATCTGAACCGGAACAGCAAACATCTCTATTGCGCTCCCAGAATAAGAATCAGTCACCCGCTTCAATACGGCCTGTATGGCAAACACAGATAGAATACCAATAGCCGCACAAATCAAAATAGTTTTTCTACATGGCAACAGTATGAAAGAAAAAACCAACCAAATAACTGCGACATAAATCATGTTATTGCGGAATAAACATGCCAATACAAGAGTAATAATAAACGGCAACAAGCGCCGCACGCCATGTTTATCAGGTTGGCTTACTATGTCATAGAAAAACACAATAGACAGTATTAGAAAAGCCGTAAAAAGCGTATCCTTAGTCGCGCTAATGGCCATAATCGCATTAGTTGGACATAGTGCAAAAAAGAGAATAAATGCTATATATAGTGTTTTTGGCAATTTTAGCAAACGCATCCGTTCAATAGCATAGGAAAAAGCGGCCGAAATAATAAGCATCTGAGTAATCGTGGCAAGTGCTATACCTATATTGTGATTATTAAACAGTTGACCACCGATAATTAATGTAAAGAATCTCAAAAAGACAGTGTGAAGCAACGGGTGATGTGTGGTATTCGCCTCAATCTGAACCGTCACATCATAGCCAAATACGCCTGGATAAAAAGCCAGGAATATTGGTACATAGCACAAGAAAATAACCAAAAATACAATAATAAATCGTTTTTTACTAAAGGTTCTACTCTCATATGTTTTTTCTACACTATTCTTTTCTTTTCGTGAAACTTTATCAGTAATTCGTTTTATCCCCAAAAGGTAATAAGTAGCGATAAACGCAATGCCAAAGTACATAAGAATATTCACTAGATTTAAGCCTTCTTCAGTAAGACCAGACCCCCTAGTAAGTAGAGCTCCGTATTCGTATGCAACCGCAAATACCAAAGCAAAAACCGCTGAACAAATAATCCTACGGAGGTCCTTTTTCTTAAGAAAAGTAATGGCTGAATCGACTATTTTTTGCATATTAAATTTAGGTTAGTTTCAAATAACTGACGATGCTTCCGTGCTATAAGGTCAAGGATTAATCCAGTAGAAAATGACAAAAATGACAAAATCAAGAACATAGTAGATACAAAAAGAGTCGGGAAACGAGGCACCGCTCCTATTTGTGAAAATTCAATAAAAACTGGTAAACCAAGAATAGCCGATACAATCAATAAAATAAGACCAACGATAGAGAAAAATGGCAAAGGCTTATACTCCCTAACCATATTAAAAATTGTCAAAAGAACAGAAAACCCGTCCCGAAAAGTATGGAGCTTAGATGGATTATCCTTGGAACGATCTTTATATTTTATAGGTATAGCCATGATATTCATACTTTTATCTAATGCATGTATAGTCATCTCAGTCTCAATTTGAAAGCCCTTCGATAATGACGGGAAAGTTTTAACAAAACGGTAAGAAAAAGCACGATACCCAGTCATAACGTCCTGTACCTTAGTGCGAAATATAGTGTTAATAGCCTTGCGAACCAACACATTGCCAAAATTATGCCCAAATCGTTTGTTTTCTGTAAAATATGTTGAATTAAGACGATCACCTATTACCATATCAATACCGTTATCCGTAATTTGTGATATCATTTTCTTGGCGTCAGACGCATCATAGGTATCGTCTGCATCCACCATAAGATATACATCGGCCTGTATGTCCCGAAACATTGAGCGAACGACATTACCCTTCCCTTGATGTAACTCTTTTCTCACGACCGCTCCTTGTTTTTTTGCAATTGTCGCACTGCCATCAGTGGAATTGTTATCATAGACATAAACAGTAGCCCCCGGTAAAACCCTACGAAAGTCATCAACAACCTTAGCTATAGACTTTTCTTCATTATAGCACGGAACCAACACGGCAATCGATACAACTCCATCTTTACTCATCCTAAGGCTATTATAACATAAATATTTTTCAAAAATAACTTCTATATTATTTCTTCAAAAAGCTTCTCAAACTTTTTTCACAGTATTTATCATACTCTTCTTTCCATTCTTTATACAACTGCAATATTCTATCTCTATTCTTCAAACAATACTCTACCCTTTCAGCTATAGCAACTGGGTTATCTACCTTTGGTTCGACTAAGTATTTTTCCAATTTAGTTCCATCCCAATAGTGATGATTATCGCCAGTAATACACAAAACCTCCAGCTCTAGGCACTCCAGAGGTAAAACCGGTGCACATTCTACAAAGGTTGTATACATAACAATATCATCATTTGATATTCTTTCGAGCATTTTTTCTCTCTTTATATTCCCGTCTTCACCAGTCACATTTAGTTTCAAGATTTTAGCAAATTGAAGTGCAGTCTGAGACAGAGGAATCATATCCATAGTAACGTCATTCAATAAGCTCACCGCCGCCATTTGATTGTACATATTCTTTACCCACCTATCGCCAGAAGCATAAATCCCCACCCTCAATCCATCGTGTTTCTTTTTTTGTTTTATAATTTCTTTTTTATTTGCTATATTTACAGTATTAGGCAAAAATTCTACATTGTAGCCAAGCCTTTTGTATTGCTCATACATACTTTTTTTGGCAAAAGCAATACTATTAATCATTTTTTGGCCAAGAAGTGCAAAAACAGTATTAAACCTATCCCAATCATAACCTTCAATATGCATAGCATTGCTGCCGTGCCAAAAAACTTTAATCGTCATATCGGGAAAATCATTTCTAATTTTACGCACCAAGTATTCCCAACCAGTGCCGAAAGCACTAAATATCACCATCTTTATATTACCGTTTTTGCGAATAGCCTCAACTATATCAGATAAATCATCGGTTACAGAAAAATCTCCAATAACAACTGTGTCCCCAAAAAGCTCCTTGGTAGACGATTCAACCCCAATCCACCCCTCGTGAGTAAAAACTACATATTGACTCTTACTGTTTTTGATTTTAGCAGCTACTTGACTAAATATAGGGCCTTTTCTACTGTTAATTCGTTTAAGTAAAAATCTAATCGGCGAAACCAGTAGCAAAACAGTTCTCCATAATACCTTTGCATAATATATCGCCAAAGCCTTTATTTTACTAATTATTTTTAATAATATGGCAGCTTTCTTTCTCCCTACAATTCTTATCAACTTTATATCACGCTTCTCTTCTTTAGATGCCCATGAGGCATCCGAATAATGAATCATACAGGTATTATCAGTAAAATCATTTTCTTCATAATCATAAGACAAAGGATAAAAATAGTCACGAGGGTATACATAAGTATCCTCTATTACTTGTATACCCTTCCTCCCTCTTTCAAATCCATATTTTTCTAAAATACTAGTTATTATCACCGGAATAGTAGTTGAATACAAATCTAAATGATTAAAATGCGCCTGCCTACGATAAAACCCTAAGACTTCTTTTGCTAAGAAGCTTTTTTCCTTCCTAGCCCCCCAAACTGCAGCATTTACGTATCCAGAATCTTCAACACCAACAAAAGCAGATTTTTTCAATAAAAAGTCAATATTTTTCGTTATCATTACATCTGTATCTAAATATATTCCGCCATATTCATAAAGCGCCTTAGTTCGCACATAATCTGCCACAAATGCCCACTTCTTATTTTTATACGCCTCCTGAACAAACGGGCATTCATCCAAATCAACATTCGCCTCATCCCAACGTACTATCTCATAGTCTGGTAAAAATTTTTTCCAAGACCTTATACATTTTTTTGCCATTCTAGGCATCTTTTTACCACCAAACCAACAATAATGAATATACTTCTTTCCAACTTCCATTCTTACGATTATACCCAATAACATCAAAAAAAACAAATTAGTTGTACTGTTTCAAGATATTTGAGATTAAGCACAATATAATCTGCCAACGCTACAATCATCTTCCGTGTTATAATAAAACCATGAATAACCTCACCCCTACTCAAAAATGCCTTCTAAATATTTACAAAAAATTTAGCCAATTTTGCGACAAGCACAATTTA
>JAZNGO010000094.1:0-5647 GCA_045576515.1 Candidatus Nanosyncoccus sp.
CACCATATATTATATATAATATATGGTGTACCCCCCCTGTATAACAGGCGCGGCATTTTATTGTTAAAGAGTGATTAACAGAGGTGGTTATGCTTGACAACAGAGGTGATGAACTGTTAAGATAGGGGTTATTAATATGATTCTTGGGAGTGAGGATAATGGTTGCCGCTTTGTGGGTCCTAGGAAAAGAAAGGATAAAATGAAATGTTTGCAAAAGATTAAAAAAGCTACTGCCGTAGTGTTGGCGGTGATGATGCTAGTGGCTGGAACGATAAGTGGGGCTACTACGGCGGCAAGTGTTGTAGTAAGAAATCCAGATGCAACCATGCTAGAAAATGGTGCAGTGTTATCTAAAACCGCCAAGCCAGTAGAGGGCGAAGTAAATGCATGGGATGTGACGCTCAAAATAGAATCACCAGAAATGATGACAACTTCTGATACGGTGATAGTGATAGATATATCTGATAGTATGGATAGAGATAGTAGGCTAGTACGAGCTAAGGAGGCGGCGATTGCTTTGGCGAGGGAGCTTTTGCCAGATGGTAATGTGGCTAACAGGGTAGCCTTAGTAGCATTTTCCGATGTTGTAAGGGTGGATTTGGATTTTACCAGTGACTTTAGCGTTGTAGAAAATAAGATAAATAAATTACGGACGGATGGCGGGACTTTTACGCAAGGCGCTATTCATACGGCGGCGAATGTATTGGGGGGGATCTAAGGCGGATATAAAAAATATGGTGCTACTTTCTGATGGCAAGCCTACATATAATTATCCGCTGTACGAGCCAGATTTGTATTTGGTGGATGGTGGACCTGGTACATATTCGGCATGGAAAGAGAAACAAACTGGCGTGGATATGCCTGCATCGGCTTTCGACTATGACAGTCTAAGTGTAGGAGCGGGGAATAGCATATGGAAATATTATAAGAATGAATATAATAGAGAAACAAAGGAATATAATTATTATTTTTACAATAGTGGAAACTGTGCCATTGCAGAGGCAGGATATTATAAAGCAAAGGGGGAAGGGGAATTGTATTCGGTGGCACTGGGTGAGGGTGATAGCGAACTGTTTACTGAAATAATGGAACAAATAGCAAGTCCGGGTAAAGCTTATAGGGCAACAGTAGATGATGTAAAGGCAATATTTGAACAAATTGCCGGGAGAATCACTGCCGTAATACAGCCGGAACAAGTGCGAGATGTGCTTAGTGATGGGGTGCGTGTTGCTGGTGATTCGAGTGTTGGAATGGCTGGTGCAGAAAGTGTAGTATGGGAACCTGAATTTGTATACAATGAAGAAGCAGGCAAATATGTGGCTATGATAACGTATCGCGTGGAGACAGATGATGGTGTTTTGGGAAATATTGATAGTGAAGGGTTTGTATCAATTAGCAAAAATACAGTACTAACATATGGCAATGGCAAAACCGCTGAGTTTGCTACGCCGATAGTAAAGCCGGTGAAGATATACGCAACGAAATATTTGGTGGGGCAAACATGCACGGAGTGTGAATTTGGGGTGGACCTTATAAATATGGGCGAAACAGCACAAACTATAAATGTGAAAGCGAATACAACTACTGTAATAGTACGAAGGATGAAAGAAGGTGAATATACGGTAGAAGAGCGTAGCACTACGAACAATCCGGTGGGGTTAGAATATTATACGGTGGAATATGACGACAGGGAAATTGATATTACACAAAGGCAGACAGATGCAAATATTGTGATTACAAATATATACCAAGATGGCATAATGGATGGCAAAGGCGGTGGTGTTGGCGAGCCGATGGCGCCTGATGCTGGAGGTAATGCTAGCGAGCTTGACAACATAAAACAAAAATGCGTAGATATGGCTATCATGGTGGCAGTGATAGTCGCCACGATGATTTCGGCCGGCGCCTTGATGTATTTGGATAGAAAGCGTAAGTAAGTGCAACGCTCGGGGGTGCTGTGTAATTCAAGAAAAAGAGGTTGTCATGACCTCTTTTTTGTGATATAATTATATGTGATATTAATATAAAGGAAAAGATATGAGTCGTATCGGAAAACAGCCCATCGACATACCGGCGGGAGTGACAATTACGGTCGGCGACAGCGAAATTACTGTTGCAGGCCCGAAGGGTCAGCTCATTGTACCGGTGCAGCCGAAAACGAAAGTTACGGTAGAGGGCGCCATGGCTACTGTCACCCGTGAGGATGATGAGCCAAAATCTCGTGCTTGGCACCGCCTACAAAGAGCATTGCTTAACAATGCCGTAGTAGGTGTAACCAAAGGTTACGAGAAAAAACTAGAAGTAAACGGTGTAGGGTTTCGCCTATCTGGTGGTGGCCAGGAAATAGAAATGGCGCTTGGGTTTTCACACCCAGTAAAATATAAAGCTCCAGAGGGTGTGCAACTTACTACCAATAAGATGGAAATTACCGTATCTGGCATTGACAAACAAAAGGTTGGTCAGGTAGCTGCGGAAATCCGTTCACTAAAGAAGCCTGAGCCATACAAGGGTAAAGGTATAAAATATGCTGACGAAGTAATACTTCGCAAGGCAGGAAAGGCGGGTAAGAAATAATGAATAAGGTATTTAGAGCAAAGCGTACACGTGCCAAAATCCATGGTACAGCTGAAAGGCCACGTCTAACAGTACATTTTTCAAATCAACACATTACTGCGCAAGTAATTGATGATGATAAAAAGACAACTCTAGCCTATGCTACTACAGTAGGTACTAAGATGACCGGTACAAAAACTGAAAAGGCAGCCAAAATAGGTGCTGAGATTGCTAAGAAAGCTAAAACTGCCAAGGTAAAGCAAGTAGTGTTTGACCGTGGCGCTAAATTATACGCAGGTCGTATGGGAGCACTAGCTGATGCGGCGCGTAAAGAAGGATTGGAGTTTTAATTATGCCAGAAGTAGAAAAGAAAGCCCCGAGAGTAGTTAACAAGTCTGGTACTCTAAAAATGGAGGATAAGGTAGCAGCTACCAAGCAGACTCGTGATATAGCCGGTAGAAGGATGAACCGCCGGAATAGGCGCGATAGAGTACGTGCCGATGCGGGCCCAAAAGAATTTGATGAAATAACTATAGCTGTAGACCGCGTATCACGGACTGTGGCTGGTGGTCGCCGGATGCGGTTTAAGGCATTGGTGGCGATAGGCGACCACAAAAACAAAGTAGGCGTAGGTGTAGCCAAGGGTAACGATGTGACTACTGCGGTAGCTAAGGCAACAAGCAAAGCTAAAAGAGCAATGATTACATTTAACCTGGATGGTGAGACTATATGTCATGAATCTCGTACTAAGGTAACTGGTGCAGATGTATTAATGAAACCAGCGGCGCCAGGTACTGGTATTATCGCCGGTGGTACAGTACGGTCTATTATTGGTCTTACTGGCGTAAAGAATTTGATTTCAAAGTCACTTGGTTCTACTAATAAGGTAAATATTGCTTATGCAGTAATAGAAGGCCTAAGGGCTCAGGTACCACGTTCGGAGTGGACTAATGCCAAGCCTGGTACGGCTAAGAAAAGTGAAGAAAAAGCAGAAAAGGCAAAAAAGCCAGCTGCTAAAAAGTCCACTAAGAAGGAGGACAAGTAATGAAATACAATGATTTGATTGTAGAAAAGAATACTCGCCCTACGCGTAAAGGTCGTGGTATCTCGGCTGGCCAGGGCAAAACCGCAGGCCGTGGTACTAAAGGGCAAAAGGCTCGTTCTGGACATCGCAAGATGCCAGCAGGGTTTATGGGCGGCCAGCGTGCTATTATGCAGGCCGTGCCAAAGCTAAAAGGATTTAAGAGTTTTCATCCTAAAGCTGAGGTAGTATATACAGATAGGCTAAATGAGCTGAGTGGTAAAGTAGATAACTATGCTTTGAGCGAAGCGGAACTTATTTCTAGCCCATTTGTAAAGGTAAAGATAATAACCCGTGGTGAGTTAACCGCAAAAATAGACCTAGAGACACAGTTTGCATCGAAAACTGCGGTAGAAGCTATTAAAAAAGCTGGCGGG
This sequence comes from Candidatus Nanosyncoccus sp., assembly GCA_045576515.1. Lineage (GTDB taxonomy): Bacteria > Patescibacteriota > Saccharimonadia > Saccharimonadales > Saccharimonadaceae > Nanosyncoccus. The sequence goes on from JAZNGO010000094.1 coordinate 4,012, forward strand.
AGTTTTAAAAAAGTAGCTATACTAAAGAAACCAGCTAGCGAAAAGTAGCTTAGTTTGTGACAAAAGTAGCCCTGCGGGGCTATTTTTGGTTTTTGCTCTCCCCTGTGATATAATAGAAAGAAATAATTGCGGAGGAAAAATGGAAGAAAAAGAATTAAAAACCAGCCCCAAACAACGTGTGTTTATTATAGCAATAGCAATAATAATGCTAGGCTCTATAATAGCTAGTTACGCCGCTATCGTAATAAATGGCAACAAGTCTAATGCTGATGATGGCGAATCTCAAATAGATGACGCCAAGGTAGCACAATACGAAGAAGAGTATACAAAAAAACAAGCAGAGCTAGCTGATGCTACAAAAGATGATTATGATACATTTATCCAGTACAAGGGAGAAATAAAAGCCTACAATGAAGCGTCCGCCAATGAAGGCGGCGTACAAACTCGCGACCTTTTGAAAGGCTCGGGTGACAAGCTAGCGGAGGGAGACAATAACTACTTAGCGTATTATGTGGGATGGTGCGCAGATGAAAGTGTGTTTGACTCTTCTTTTGATAACAATGACAACCCAACTGAATTTGCCAATATATTAGATCCATCTGCTGGAATGATAGAAGGTTGGAACAAAGGCGTGGTAGGCATGAGGCTAGGTGGAGTACGTGAGATTACTATACCAGGGGAGTTGGCGTATGGTGAAAGCAGAGAAATATGTGGCGGTACCAATAAACCTTTGAAGTTTTTGGTGATGGCCGTGGCTAACGAAGAGCCATTAAAAACGCTTGCAGAGGACCTAGAGACTGCCATGATAAAGTTGCAATATGCGTATTATGGTATGGATTACGATGAAATAATGAAGAGCGAGAATTAATATATAGGGTGTGGTAAAAAAGTTAAGTAATGGAACCAATATAAGGTGAACGGTAAAACATTTTTCTTTTACGATTTGGAAACTAGTGGGCTAAAGGCGCGCGAAGATAGAATAATGCAGTTTGCTGGGCAGCGAACAAATATGGAGCTCGAGCCTATAGGCGAGCCAGTAAATATATTGGTAAAACTAGCGCCAGATGCTTTGCCAAGCCCAGGGGCTATCATGGTAACTAAAATTACGCCACAAGATACTTTGCGTGATGGAATAGATGAAGCGGAGTTCGTGCGCTACGCCATGGAAGAGATATTCGTGCCAAACACAATAGCTGTAGGATATAATACGGTAAGGTTTGATGATGAATTTATGCGCGCAACTTTGTGGCGGAATTTTTATGATGCATATGAATGGGAATGGAAAGATGGTCGGAGCAGATGGGATTTGTTGGATGTAGTGCGGATGACTAGGGCGCTGAGGCCGGAAGGCATCGAGTGGCCAGTACGGGACGATGGCGTAGCTACAAACCGTCTAGAACTAATAACTAAACTAAATGGCGTGAAACATGAGCATGCGCATGATGCTTTGAGTGATGTATATGCTACCATAGCTGTGGCACGACTAATACGCGACAGGCAGCCGGAATTATTTGAATTTTTGCTAAAAATGCGTGACAAAAAAGAAATTAAAAAAATAGTAAATTTAGAAAATAAACGGCCTGTAGTATATGCATCTGGAAGATACGCCAATGAATATAATAAAACTACGGTTATA
>JAZNGO010000095.1:0-4408 GCA_045576515.1 Candidatus Nanosyncoccus sp.
AAGAAGAAAAAGAAAGAAGATATTACGGTGGATCAGGTGGCAATTATTAAGAAGGGTAAAAATAAGTTTTTGATTGTGAGGTAGCTGCCTGCGAGCTTTAGGGGCTTGATTTTATATTGTGTTTATGTTATTTTTGAGGTAGAAAGGTCATCGATTTTTATAAAAACAAAATAAAAAACATGGGTTCTCGAGATAGCATTAGTAAAAAAAGAAATAGGACGGTTACGATATGTAAAACCGTCGGTTTGATTGTTTTGCCGGCTATTGTTTCTGGTTTGGTATTGTCATCTAATTTTACTTTTGCTGCTGATAACGACGTAGTGGATATTATCGGTACTATTGTGCCGGTTTCTTGCAGTATGTCTACTACTGGTATGGATAGTCACAATACTAATATTTTCAACGGTATGTATGTTCCCAATATTGGTACTTCTACTATGAAGATAACTTGCAATGATTCGGATGGTTTTTCTATTTATGCAACGGGCTTTACGGGTAATGAATCTGGTGGCACTAATAGCAATAAGCTTGTAGGTACCGCGATAAGTAATTATTCAACGATAGAAACGGGGACAGCTACTTCGGCTGGAGATCCGGATGTGTCTAATTGGGCTATGAAGTTGGCCGTAGATACTCAAGCGACTTATCCGATTACGCTTACTCCTGGTTATGAAAACTACCATGTGGTGCCAAACACATACACAAAGGTAGCCACTAGATTGTCTGCTACAGATGTTGGTGTGGGCGCTGCGGGTGCTACTATGACCACGACCTATGCTGCTTATGTTTCCGGTGATCAGACAGCTGATACTTATACCGGTTTGATTAAATACATACTTTTGCATCCAAATACTGAGACCATGGATACTTTTTACGGTGCTTTTACTGCGGCTGATAAGGTAGAATATAAAGGCTATTTCAAGATGCAAGATATGAACTCGTCAATCTGTGCAAACGTTTCAAATCTTCAGACTACGACTTTGATTGATGCCCGTGACGATAGTACTTATACTGTTGCAAAGATTGCGGGTGCTTGTTGGATGACGCAAAACCTTCGCATCACTGGTACGGTTTCTTCTGAAGGGTCAAATTTTTCTACTTATGAAAGCGTGAATGTCTGCGAAGCGGATCTTGCATCTGGGAACAGTCATGACGCGCCGAGATGTCATGATTCTGGCGATCCTGCAACGGGTGTTTGGTATAACTTTGCAGCGGCTTCTGCTAAGACTAAGACTGGAAGTGGTGCATCAGGTGCTGCGACCGAAGATATTTGCCCGGCGGGGTGGCATTTGCCTAGTTATGACACTAGTAAGTCGGCTGGTTCGATTAATAGTTTGACTGGCGATGTTACTATTAAAAATGCGTTTTTGCCGGTTACTGGCGGTAGTTACGATGGCGGGGCACCCATTGATACTTCGAGTGGGTTTTGGCTATCAGCCTCATCTAGTGGTAGCTATGGGCGTGGTTTGGAATATAGTGGTGGTAGTTTAAGCGCCTATGTAGGAAATGGCGGTGAAGGCGATTTTATCAGATGCGTTCGGGAATAATTTGAACTGATAGGTAGTGTTTGTGTTTTTGGCGAAAACATGTTATAATATTAGTTGAAGTAAAGTATGACAAAAACGTCATACCAAGGTCTGCCTATAGGGTGGTTCGTACCGATAAAAGAAAAACGGGAACAGCTAAGATTAAAGTTGTACCGTCAAAGAAGTGTACTGCGCTTTGTGGTAGCGTGAAAGGACCAAGCTTTAAAATAAAAAAGCGAAAGTCTTAAATGGTTACTAAAAGCGGCAATATCATCCCAAATAAGGTCAGCAAAAAAGCTGGCCTTATTTTTTGTTTAGAAATCTTGATTTTTTATGGTGGTTATGCTATTATGTGGATGCAAAGGTCATTATAATAAAATAAAAAATAGTAGTTGATAATAAGGAAACCCCATATGTTAAGAAAAAAGAACAATAACACTAAAACGTATGCAGTACTTGGGTTGATGGCGGCGCCAGCTGTGGTGTCTGGTATGGTTTTGTCCGCATCTTTTGTTTCTGCGAATGATTCTGTAGTGGATACTATTACTGCCGTCGTACCAGCTTCTTGTACGATGTCGGGTTCTGGTATGACAAGCCACTCGGCTAATGTTTCCAGCGGTACATATACGTCCGATATTGGTACTACTACTATGAATGTAGTTTGTAATGACACTGCGGGATTTTCTATTTATGCTGCTGGGTTTACCGGTAACACTGTAGGTGGTGCTAATAGCAATAAGTTGGTTGGCACAGCGGCTAGCGGTAATGCAGCCATTGATACTGGCACAGCTGAAGGTCCTGGTTATAGTGGAGATGTGTCTAATTGGGCAATGAAATTGGATACGGATTACTATGCAACTTATCCTATTGAAATTTTGAACGACTATGATTATTACCATGCTGTGCCGAATAGTTTTACTAAGGTAGCTACTAGACTTACCGGCACTGATGCTGGTACTGGTGCTACGGGCGCAACTCTTACTTCATCATACGCGGTTTATGTTTCCAAAGCTCAGCCTGCTGATACGTATACTGGATTGGTGAAATATGTGCTCGTACACCCTAATACGGCACCAGAACCTCAATCAGTGCCATTAGGCGATGCGATCTATATGCAGGATGCGATTGATCTTGAAAACACTCCAGCCGGCACCACTAAGACACTAATAGACAGCCGTGATTCACAAAGCTATATTGTAGGTAAAGCCGCCGATGGTAACATCTGGATGCTTCAAGACATGAAACTAGGCAAAACCACCGACTCTATGACCCTCACCGCGGCGACTTCTGATGTGTCAAATAATTTTGTTCTAAACAACAAGTTATCCGATGGCAGATTCCATGCTTATACAGTAGATGGAGAACCGTATCAAAACAATAACTCAGAATATTACTGTACAGAAGATTATGGTTGTTACTACAACTGGTATACAGCAACAGCTGGCACTGGCACTACATATATATCCACTAGCCAAGCACAAGCAACAGCCAGTATTTGTCCAGCAGGCTGGGCTCTACCATCTCAACCCCAATTTTCAGCACTCTATAGCAGCTACCCATCTGCTACATTAATGGAAGTAGATAATCCTACCACCACAAAAGAAAACACCACCGGTAAAATCCCTGGCTTCCTGCTCAATGGCTACTACTACAAATTTGGCGCCAACGATCTCGGCAGCTACGGCAGCTACTGGTCGCGATCTGCCTATTCGGCTCAGGACGCGTACTATCTGGACCTCAATACTTCTGGCGTCTATCCTGCTAGCTACGTCAGCAAGTACCTCGGGTTCGCGGTTCGCTGTGTTCTAGAGTAGCCGCTACCGCTCCCAGTGGCCCGGTTTCCAGCTCCTAGTTTTCTCCATGGAAAAAAGCAGCACTTTTGAGCTGGCGGTAACTGGAGTAAAGAAGCGGGATGAAAACATGGTAAAATGGAAGATATGAAATATCTAGCTGTTTTAGGCAGGCAACCGGAAATATCGATTGCGGAACTTGAAGCAATCTTTGGTGATGTTAAGAAAGTTTCTGCTAGTCTTACAAGCTTTACATCGACGGGTGACGCTGCTTGGGGGATCCCCGTGGAGACCTTAGTCGACGTGGGGGAAGATGTGGCGGCAGGACCCGTCGAGGGAATTGATCGCTTTGGGGGATTACAGAAGATTGCGGTGCAATTAGAAAAAAAGCCGCTGGAATTTTTGCAAGGACTACCTGAGGGGAAGCTGACTATCGGGGTGAGCGATTATTCTAGCAAGGCTTCGAAAAAAACTGCCCAAAATGAAGCTCTTAAGTTGAAGAAGATTTTGGTGCGTCATGGACGAAGTGTGAGGGTGGTAGAAAATAAAGATGCCGTACTGTCTACGGCTACAACGCTTCATAATGGGCTTTCTGGCAAAAATGAACGAAAAATAGAATTAATTAAAGTAAATGATGATTGGTATAGAGTGGTGGGGGTGCAAAATATCGATGCATATACTAGGCGTGACCAGGAACGACCGGCGCGGGATGCGAAGGTTGGGATGTTGCCGCCGAAGCTTGCGCAGATTCTCATTAATCTATGTGGGCCTTTGCCTCAAGGTGCGACTGTACTGGATCCATTTTGTGGAACTGGGGTGGTTTTGCAAGAAGCGCTTCTGATGGGATACAAGGCATACGGCACCGACATCAGTGAGCGGATGGTTGAGTATAGCAAAAAGAATTTGGATTGGCTCATGAAATCTGAGGAAGATTCAATTCGAGGGATTCCGGAGCCTGGCAAGGCGAGGACAGGCGCCGGCCGCCCATGGCGATGGGCCGGCCGGACGCGGCCCGAGAATGGATCTTTCCAGATTTCAGAGGGTGACGCAACTTCTTTTACCTGGCAACAGCCGATTGATGCGGTGGCGTGT
>JAZNGO010000096.1:0-3949 GCA_045576515.1 Candidatus Nanosyncoccus sp.
TTTTCTAGAAGCTGGTCAGTGACAGCGGTGGCTTCGGCCTGGGCAGAGAGTATGGCGGACTTGCCCTGGCCTGTTTCGGTGGTTTGGGCTAGCTGTGCTTGCAAAGTATCACGTAGGGATTTGAGGTGGTCTATGTCTGAAGATAGGGCAGTACAATCCATATTAAGCTTCCTGTCCACTACTTGTTACCGTGCACCCGCATTGTTGGCCAAGAACCTCTAGGGCCTGGATGGATTTGGAGATTTCTTTTAGTGCGGCCTCAAACTTGGCGAGATTTTCTACGGTCATCTCGTCATCGACAAGAGACTCTAACTCCGAAATGTCAATGTCTTCTGGATAAAACTCCCGCTTTGGGGCTGGGCCGTACAAGGCTTCGATAGTTTTACGAATGCTATAAGTTTCCATGGGCATACGTTGAAAAGCAAAATCACCTGGATGTGCTTCGGCAAGAGAAGTAAAGCCTGCACCGCGTTCTTTGACCCTAATCTGCCAACCATCGTTTTCTTGGAAAAAGCCGTATCTTTTGGCAAGCGCTAGGACAAAATTCTGGTCATCTGGACTAGTCATATTGGCGATGAAACCATCCCACAGGGCCGTATCTATGTCTTTTTCGCTACCTTTGTCCCACTCTCTCAGTACATTTAGAATGTTGCGGATGGATAAGACTGATTTTTCTAGGTGCGGCTCGATATTGTCGCCAGAATCAGATGATAATGACTGGCTTTCGCGCCACTTGCCCTCAAAAACTAACTGAGTCTCGTGAGCTAGTTGAGATAGTGCAAATAATTTGCCTAGAGACTTGTCTATTTCTGGTAATTCTAGGTTGCCCTGTCTATCGGCGAAATATGCCACTACTACTTGGAAAAGCTCGTTTTGTCTTGGATTAGCCTGCTCTTTGTAGCTACGGTCCGTCTCGGACATAGGCAAATAATCGTGCTCTATGATATCTAGGCGGGAGAGAAAAGCTGGGTTAAGCTCTTCTGTGCCTAAGTAATTAACGCTGTCAGAGCTGAGGTTGCCCGTCATAGTGATGGAAAAGCCGGGCTGAATGCGCTTAGGGCCTACACCTGGAATATAGCAATTTTGCCCAGGGCGACGTTGCAAAACATCATTTAGCGAGATGAGAACTGCGGTAGGTATGGCGTTGATTTCATCAATGATTACTGGGCGGCCTTCTTCTACGCCGCGATAAATAGCCTGCTTGATATTTTCCACTTCCGTGCCGAAGGCTTGATTTTTAAGCTTATAGAGCTCTAAAATCTCATTTGCGGCAGCTTGGGCTTTGGCTGGATCCTTTGTCTCTTCCGGATGCTCGGCTTGCCATTTTGAAATTTCGGCATCTAAATCAGCTTTGTGTTCTAGAATGGACTTGCCGTTAAATTTGGTTAATTTCAAAGTTTTATCAGCGAACATGTCTTGGCTGGTTAGATCTTTGGAGCCGGAAATGACAAGTGGAGCAAACTTTTCTACAGCGGCACCGTCACCATCGCGTAGACCTTTTTCAAAGATAGTTTGGTTTTTGCGGTAAAAACGCCCTAAAGTACTAATACGCTCTGCCTTGGGCAAATCTGGGTGGCTAGATAGGTAGGTTTGGTAATCTGCAACGGCACTTTCATAGGCGGCTCGATCTATAGCTGCGTGCTTGGCTGCGGTAATAGCAAGCTCTGTTTTACCGCTACCAAGGTGCCCATGTAAGAATGTAGGGCGTCCCTCAGCCATATTGCGCTCTACGCGGCTGAGGTGTTTTTCTACATACGGAGTGGTGACAATCTCGCCGGATTTGATTTCTTGGGTATGGCGCCTAAGCTTGGTGCCATGAGCGACTACATAGCCTTCCGGTGAAGATGAAGCTAGCTCGTGTTTTTGTTGCTTTAGACTGTCTATTTGGTCGCGGATGTGGTCGGTAGCTTTGGACCTAGTAGAGGGCGAATTTGGGTGTTTGGAGGCAGATTCTTGCTCGGCTACTTTAAGGAGGAGCTCGTTATCGGATATTGCTTTGGCTAGATGCGAGTTTTGTCTAGCGCTATCTAAGAAATTTTGCTTAATGAGAGATTTCATTACGGACTCAGCCTGGGCTAGACGTTGATTGGTGGTTTCGACCTCGGTATCGATAGATTCATGCTTGCCGAATATTTCCTGACCATCTAGGAATTCACTGAGCCGTAAAGAATAGTCGGCTCGTAAAGTATCTGGCTCGTCTGTGCTATGCTCTGGTATATGGCTAATGTTGGCGGCGTGAGGCTCAGAATCAAAAGAATTCCAAGCTGCCTGGGCTAAGCGTTTTGCAGTAGCTTTTTCGTGCTCGGCCGCTATGCGTGACTCTGCTTGCTCGAAGTCTGGGCGCGAAATTTTATTGTTCTCCATGCAAAAATCCTTTTGGTTATGTTTATATATTACTATAAGCTTAATATTTTTTCAATATAGACTTGCTTTTTTGAACGCAGTATATGCTAGAATAGTTTTTATGGATGATAGCGACTTGGTGAAAGCAAATAAGGCTATGATGGAAAAGGCCAAGGAGATGCGTTGCTCCCTATTCCTTGTATAATGCTGCTAGGAAAACAAAATAGGGTCTCGTTCGCTCCGCTACTCCTCTTTCCTCGCAGAGCATCCATATCCAAGCAAAAAACTGTACACTATTTGCTCCCTGTTCATCATATAACATCTCTAAAAATTCAAAAAACCTGCAAGTGGCTCATTCCGCTATCCCTTCTTCCTTGCACAGTATGCGTATGTAGCAAAAATAGCACTGCACAGAGAAAACATTGGCCTAAAAGTTTTTTTTGGCTGAGGCCAAGGAGCAAAAATGTGACGGCAGTGATTAAAAACGGTACTACTGCAAATATAATGAAAGCTACTAGTAAAATTATGCCAATGATCTTTTTGATTGGCTTTTTTGTTTGTTGCGGTGGTTGATCTTGTATTTGAGCTTGGTTTTGTTCCTCTATCGAGATATTATTTTCCATAAGAATATTTTATCATGTTGTGGATTTAGGCAGTCGAATGATAATCTCTGCTTAAGGCCTTTTACGCGGGTCCTACTACCTGGTAGGACATTGACGAATAAAAAGTATAAGCGTTAATGATAGGTGTGGTATAATGGGGTAAATGAGTGACCCTGAATACAGAGATGATTCTTTCGATACTGGCCCCGAGGAGCCGATGAAGAGGGCTAGTCGCGGAGTCCAAAAGCTAAAAGTGAATATAAATGGAGTGGAGATAAGAGCTAATTTAGTCTTGGCGCTTGGCATTATATGTTCCGCCATAGTAGCTATTCTTGTTTTTTGCGATTTAAATCTAAATATTTTTTGCAACGCTGCGAATTGCCTCGATTACAAAATACTGCTGGCCATAATTATGGCAAACGTTTTTTGGCCGATTTGTATTGTTTTGGCTGTTATTGCTTTTGCATTGGCCTTTTCTGTATATGGTAGCCTAAGCGAGTGTAGAAAAAGTAAGAGAGCAGGGAATGTAAAGAAAAAGAACACCGTGGGGCTAGTGTTGTCGCTGGTGTCAATTGTCGTGTTTGCGCTATTTATGATATAATTGGGTTATGGATAACCATAGCACAATCAGACTAAAGACATTGGAAAAAACTACCAATGTGTTATTGTTCTTTGGTTTTATTAACGCTTTATTTGCGGTAGTAATATTGCTTGACATCTTGTATTCCTGGTTTGGATGTAAAACTGGTGGGTGCGGTGCCGGTACGGGACTTTTAATGGTCTCATTACCGTCATTGCTTAATATAATAATTTTCGGCATAATTTTAATAACTACTAAGCGAGATTTTAAGTTTTTGCCAGAAGGTTTAAAAAGATCACAAAGAGGGCAAAAAATTAATTCAAAAAATAAATTAACTATTTGGCTATTATTGTCGCCGTTAATTTTGACTTTTGGGTATTTTCTAATCGGCGCTGTAGTAGCAGAGTTCATGAAGCATTTATAG
>JAZNGO010000097.1:0-5996 GCA_045576515.1 Candidatus Nanosyncoccus sp.
TTTTCTGTTGCCATTATAGCTCCTTTTATTATTTAACTATTTCTAGTATAACATATGTCTTATGTTTTTCTTTAAAAATATAAGCTTTTTAAAAATATTCACACTATGCACAATATAAACAGTGTTATAATAATAATCATGGCAAAGAAAAACATATTTACGAAAAAAGAGTTGTTAGAATTACCCGCAGAAAAAATAATAGACATGATTCAGCATAATAACTATTCTTTGCTTGACTCTTTGGGGGCAGAAGAGCTACGAAAAGAAATGATACCTGTAGGCAAAGCTTGCAATATGGCGATAAATTATTTCTTTCGTACCACAGGCCCAAAAGATAACCCAGAAGAGCATAATAAGGCAGCGCGAAAAAAATTGGTAAAAATACTACATAAAATCACACCTGGTAGTTACCGAAATTTTCCAAAAGACAATAAAAACGGCGTGGTGGTAGGGTTTAACCACCCTAGCTTAGGCGAAATTACTAGAATTTTAACTATGAAAATAGATTTGATGGGTGATAAGCTAATGTATTTTCCGGTAAATTTGCCTTGGTATGAGGCGCTCGCGCCAAATTTTGATAGGTTGAAACGCCTGGGGATAGTAATAACCCCTACTATCACGCCATCTACATGGAAGAAGATGAAACTAAAGGAAGGTACTCAGATATATGATGCTGCGAATAGGCTCAAACATGAGTTTCGCAATATATACACTGAACTTTCTAAAGAAGCCGTGAAGACAGGCGGGGTGATATTTGTGGCGCCATCAGCTACTAGACAAACTACTGTATTTAAAAATGAGCGCGTTTTTAATAAGGAAGAGCCAATAATACCCACAATGTCTGTGCTAGCATTAAGGCTGTACTCTGACCCAAATATAAAATGTGATTTTGTGCCGATGGCTGTAATACCGCCAAGGAATTTTAAGACAGGGCTGAATTTTGGCAAGAAATATCGCTTGGTACCTGGCGAAATAATGACAGCAGGGGAAATACGTAAAAAATACTTCAAGACTCCGCATCCGGAAAAACTGGATGAATTCGACTGGGATTTTCATATGAAAATCGCCGAGAAACTACCGAAAGAAATGTGGTATTAGTGCTAATGCGCTGTAAACAATATTTATCATTTGTTTTTGTTTTGTGATAAAATAAGTATAAGAATTATGGAAGACGAATATTTTTATCATCCATTAGAAAATATCGAAGATGTGGACCTTTTTTATGAGGCAGTGGAGCGCAATCATCTGACTCGTGCTATATCGCCAGAGAGGCCATATACTTACTGGACCATAGAACTGTACGATCAGAAAAATGGCATTCGTGGCGGCGGTGGGCTTGGTGTGCTAGCTGCGGATACTCGCCGTGTGGCTGAAAAAATGAACATACCGCTGGTGCTAGTAACGCCTTTTTACCCACACGAAACACATCAGATGCTAGAAAACGGCATGGTGTATGATGACCATGTAGCCGTAGATTATAAAAAATATGGCTTTAAGCTGGTAGATACTGTAAATATAAAATGTTGCGATGAGCTATGCGCGCTAGAAGTGATAGAAAAGCGCTTTAAGACTACCCGTATTGTAGCAATTACCGAACCGAATTTTGGGGAACTGTATTCTGGTATGAGCGGGTCGGACCACAGGCTATACCAAGAAGTGGCGCTAGGGTTTGGCGGCTATGCCGCACTAAAGCTACTAGGGCTAAAGCCAGCAATAATGCAGCTCAATGAAGTAGCTACATTTTTCGCTGCTTTGGCACGGCTAGACGAGCTGGTGCACAATGGAATGGATTTCTATGAGGCTGTAGTATATACGCGTAAACATACTTTATATACCAACCACACGCTGGTGCAGGCTGCAGAGGCAGAATTTGGCTATGACCAGTTTGAAAGATTCGTATTTCCGAATGTAAAGTCTTTGGCTGTAAAAAAATGGCTTGCCGATAAATTTACCGATGGTCGCTTGAAGCTTTCATCGGTAACCATAGAAATAGCGGAGCTAAGAAGCGGTGTGTCTAAGCTGCATGCTAGAGTAGCAAACTACCGAGATATTGCTGGTAATAAAATTAAATTTAAAGCCATCACCAATGGCATAGATATGGACACTTGGGTGTTGCCAGATACTTTGGCATATTATCGCGGGATAGGGGCGCTGAATGAATATAATTTACCAACAGCCAACTACACTGAGAGACTAGAGGCACTAAATGCCGAGAAAATACGTAAACTTAAGAAAGCTGGACGCAGTATATTAAACGATACATTAAGGACTCGGCCAGACCATACTGGAAAGGTGTTGCACTTTGAGGACGATGAGTTTTTGTTTGACTTTAAGAGAAGGTTTGTAGACTACAAGCGGCCAGAGCTACCATTCCGCGACCCAGTGCGACTAAGAAATATACTAGAAAAACACAATGCTCATTATATAATAGCTGGGCGCGTGCATGCCGGCGACAAGATAATGTCGGCAAAACTAAGCCAAGTACTAGAACTTGTCGATAAAGATGAGTACCTTAAAGAACATGTGCACTATATACCAGACTATGATGAAGAGCTAGCGTATGCGTTATCCGTAGGCTGTAATGCAGCGATAAATGTGCCAATAGTAGGGCTTGAAGCTTGCGGCACTTCATGGATGAAAGATGTGGCAAATTTGAATTTTCTGATATCTACACACGATGGCGGAGTGGCGGATGCTTCGATAAATGCGTATCTCAATGTGACGGGTGAAGATGAAGATACTGAGCTAGACATGTTATACCAGCGTATGGAGGAGGCCTTACTAGCCAATAATAATGATTTTGAGATTGAATATATATTGCGACAACAGCTAGTGGCATATTTACCGGTAATATCTGGCGCCAGGATGATGAAAGATTATCTTGACTATTTATTCCCGAAATAATAAATTTACGAGGGCGAATAATTTGCTTTGTGGATCTAAATTATAGGCTGAATACCGATTCTTGTTCTGTCTGTGATATAATATAGTTGACCGCAGAATCACCAATAATCCTGTGGCAGCAAGTTAATAGATTGAAGAACCGATGGAAAGAGGTGTATAGCGTGTGTATTGACAATCGCATATTGGGCTGGGAGTTGCGTATAATGGAGGGAGGACTCCAAGATGAAATGAAGTTACTGGAACAGTTTCGAATTTTCGCAAGGCGTCTTTGCTATTCTAGTTACGATGAAAAAATTGAATTTGACCTGCCAGAAAACGTTATCCTTCATGGCATAGTGAATGGTGCAGAGGTAGACTTATCACAAATCAAGATCAAACCGGGTCCATGGCTAGGCAATAGTCTCACTATAACGACTGATTCTGGAGAGGTATATGCTACGGAGGTTTTTTTCGCAACTAGAGAAACGCAGTTACTCTTGAGAGCCTTACTTTCAATCCACTAGTTCAATCTTGCCAAATTGTCCCCGGCGGCCAGTCGGGGCTTTTTGCTGGTTAAAAATCTCTATAAAAATACCCTGTTTTACTATTGAGAAACGGGGGTAGTTATGATATATTGAAATTGTGGGGTTGCAATATTAATAATTAACTATGGCAAGGAGAAAGGAGGGGTTTATCATGGACGTTGGTATTGAAGACATCAAAGTCACAATAAAACTAAAGATTGCTCCGATGAAGAAGCAATCTAACTAAACTCTAAATTAATCCTACCACACGCTAATTGAAAAGTCAACCTCACCGCCTAAAAATGTTGTTGACTTTTGGCTGGTGGCGTAGTATACTATTGACAAGTCTGGTATCAGACTTTTTTGATACCACCTAAAGTAATAATAAGGAGTAAGATGGCTAAGGTTACAAGAATCAAGGCAAACGACACTCCCTCCAAAAAAGAGGAGGCGGGCGAGCCGACAATTACTCGCAAAAAGGTCGTTGTCAAAGACAAAAAGTCCGAAAAGGCAAAACGAAAAGACAAAAAAGCCGCTGAAAAGAAAATATCAGAGAAAAGCACTGAGAAAAAGCCTTTTCTGCTGATCCGTCCATTCGTATATTTAGGGCGCTACATTCGGGATTCTTGGCGTGAGCTAAGACAAGTGCGGTGGCCTAATCGCAAGGCTACTTGGAAAATGGTACTGGCAGTACTAGTATATACTGCAATTTTTGTGATTTTTATTTCACTACTTGATTTATTCTTTACATGGCTATTTAACATAATATTAAATAAATAAGGAAAGGAGCAAAATGGCAGTAAACAGATATGACAGCACTCGTGCGTGGTACGCAATATCAACGTACAGTGGATATGAAGATAAGGTGGCGGATAGCATTAACCAGCGTACTGGTACCGCAGAAATGGCAAACAAAATTTTTGAGGCGATAGTGCCAAAAGAAAAGCAAATAGAAATAAAAAATGGTAAACGGAAAATAGTAGACCGTAAGATACTTCAAGGCTATGTACTGGTAGACATGAAACTTTCTGATGAAACTTGGTACATTATACGTAATACTCCTGGAGTGACTGGATTTATTGGTACTGGCACGCAGCCAACACCGGTATCTGAAAAGGAAATTGCTAAGATAAAGAAGCGTATGGGCGTAGAAGACCCGAAGTTCTCCGTAAAGTACGAGGTAGGCGAGGTAGTGTCTATTACCGATGGGCCATTTAAGGGCTTTGACGGCGCTATTTCCGAAATAGATGCCGCTAAGGGTAAGCTCAAGGTGATGGTGAGTATGTTTGGCCGCGAAACACCCGTAGAGCTAGATGCTTTACAGGTAAAACAGCTAAATTAGTCACTTAAGACCGCCTCGGAGAGCGGTCTTTTTAGTGTAGCAAAAACCCCGGCCAATGCCGGGGTCGTGCTTACTGTTCGTCTGACGACTGCTTTCGCTCACGTGAGCATCTGTCGATCATTTTTGCCTGCGCATATGCGGTCTTGAAAGATTGGGGAATACCATTACTGTAGCTCTCATTTCTCATCAGAGCATACGCGACGGCTTTTCCGTCCGCATTTAAAGTCGGGATACCCCCAACACCATCTTTTTTGGCGTCGTCATAGATCTTGACAAACTCCTCTTCGCTGTACGCATAGACCGACTGACGAGTTAGATATTCGAGCGGATTTAAGAAATCCTTAACAAAATCGAAATCCAGCACCTCACGATCATCTGCACGGTCGATCGCAGCCTTCAACGCCATACCGAGTAGGCGCGCAGTACTGCCGAGATTGAACGGACGCATCAGGCAATGCGACAAGCTTATAGCCGCAGCCGAAGGCAGATAGATCGGCCCACTCTCATAGATGACCTGAAGGATAGCCTGGAGATTGCCTCTGTCGGCCAGCACTTCGTAACAAACGCCGATGCGATTAGCATCGAGCTCTTCGATACCGCCGAGCATGATAGACTGAACCGCCCCATCACTCGCGCCATCAAGGAACAAATAAGCTGTTAAATTTTCATACATTTGTATCCCTCCTTACTAACGTATCTGTACGAAAATAACTATGATACATTTATTAGTACCATCATCCCTAATTGTATCATACCTTTAGCTTTTTGTCAAGCCACCCCCCGTCAAAAAGGCACGTCCTGCTCTTGCTTCACAATTATTATTACATAATCCTAATTCAACTCAAGACCTTGGCTACACTTTTGTAGTGGAGTCATAAACTGTATACCTAAATGTAACCTTCTTTTATTATAAAAGTCAATATATTGTTCTGTTCTTTGTTGTGTTTCTTCTAAGGTTTCTCTTGTAGGAATATAATTTCCTAAACATTTGCATATTGTCGTGAAAGTAAACAAAAGGCATTCTAGAATATACATCTACTACTGAAGTAGCGTATTTTCTTTCTTTTGTGATTGGGTGATAGAAATGTACAGTATCTACTTCTACTAATGCTCCTGGATAATCTACACAGGGTCTTTTAGTAAATTTCCTGTATCTATACCATTTACTTTTAGTTTTCTCTAAATGCGCTCGTTTAATTATCCTTCTTACACTAGATAAACTAATATTTAGTCCTCTATTCTTAGCT
>JAZNGO010000098.1:0-12371 GCA_045576515.1 Candidatus Nanosyncoccus sp.
TATAAGTGATGTAGGAAGTAATAGTGGAGGAATAGGTTCTTCTGCTGGTATAATACTACCAGCTATAATAGCAGTACTTGCTATAGGTGCTATGGTGGTATTAATAGTACGTAGATACCAAAAGCACAAAATCAATACAAAAGCCACTAAACTTAGTAGAAAAGAAAAGCTAGCCACAGCAGCTAGTAGTACTATAGCTATACTTGCCGCTGCAGTACTAGTAGGTAACTTAGTGATACCAGCAACCAGTGCTGCTACAGACGATACTAATACTAATCGTGAAGGAGAGCTAATAGTAGACAATAAAATAACTATCACAGTAACACGAGAAGCGGACAGTGATGAGGCTATAGTGAGTAGTGTAGATACTAAATCATACGCCACGGTATACAAAACCTTTGGTTATGAAGTAGCTATATCTATGGCAGAAGGATCAACTGATGCAAATCTCTATCTAGATGGAGATAAGACAAGCGAATATTACTTCTCTCCAGTAGAAGATGGTACACTAGCAGACAATACCTGGGGTTATGCACTAGACCAAGAAGCAGAAGAATATAATGCTGTGCCACTAGTAGACAACCTAGCCGTAATAGCCAGAGGCACTACTCCAGTGTCAAATGAAGAAGTAGATATCTACTATGGCGTAAAAGTAGCAAGTGATATGCCAGCTGGTACTTACAAAGGTGAACTAGAATACATCTTAGCCGATACTGGCTTCCCAGCAGCTTTGCGTACTATGCAAGACATGACTACAAGCATCTGTAGCTCCGTACCTACACCAAATCCTTTCAAAGCAGACAGCACTACCATAGAGGACAATGTACCTACCATCATGCTAAAAGATATAAGAGACAACAAATTCTATCGTGTAGCCAAACTAGCCGATGGTAAATGCTGGATGGTACAAAACCTAGACCTCCAAAAAGAAGACCTAGTAGTAGCGTCACTAGATAGCACTAATACAGATAATCCTGCGGATGGGTTTGAACTCCCAGATTCGCAGACGAGTGGTACGGAAAGTTGGGGAAGAAATGAAGCAGCTATTAACACTCCACACGTATATGATGTGGCTGCAAGTGGAGAAACGTATAAATATTGTCTAGATGTCAAATTCGGCAGTTGTTTAGAATACGGCGACGATATCCCCAATGAAGAACTTGGCAATCTTTATAACTGGTATACTGCTACAGCCGGTCAAGGCACATATAGCTTAGACCGCGGCGAAATAGCTACTGGCTCTATATGCCCAACTGGCTGGAGGCTACCGAATGGTAGCAATGTCAGAGAAGCTACTGACTACAGCGCCTCACTATACCGATATGGCATAACCGAGAGCCCTACTTCCTCTAGCTATGTCAGCACTGACGCAACAGCTGTCTATAAGGCACCGCTTTCACTTGTGCCCAATGGTGACTACGACGGTGGCATTAACAACATTGGTTGGAGAGGGTTCATATGGCTATCGCTATCCGATGGCAATGAATATGCAGGCTTGTTTGCTTTCTCATCGCCTTCGTACGTAAATCCTTGGAATGGCGATTCAAAGTATGCTGGGAAAGCGGTCTGTTGTCTAGCTCGCTAGCCAAAAACAAAATTACGAATAACGGGCGGTCTCCTCGCCCGTAATTTTGTGTTAGTCAACAACAGGACTATTTAATTTCTACTATCTTTACTTTTTTGCCATTGAACTCTACCGCTTCGCCGGCTTTGTGCCCAAATATTACCTTGCCTATAGGCGATTCGTTTGAGATTTTACCCTCCAAAGGGTTTGCCTCAGTAGGGCCTACCAGAGTATACTCTACCTTGCGGCCACCCATATCTAGTGCCACGGTAGCACCTAGGGCGACTTTATCTTTTTTGCCACCACGTATTAGCTTGGCATTTTTGAGAATGTCCTGTATCTCTAGTATACGGCTCTCGGCTATTTTTTGCTCATTGCGCGCCGAGCTATACTCTTCGTTTTCGGACAGGTCGCCAAAAGCCCGCGCTGTAGCTATACGCTCTGCTATAGCCGGGCGCTCAGCTATTAGCTCTTTCAGCTCTTTTTCTAACTCTTTCTTACCTTCCGCGGTAAGACTCACATTTTTCTTTATCATTTTTACTCCACTCCTTTAAACACTACTTAGTCTACAGTATATTATGGTCGCTGTCAATACTATTCTTATATTTTGCCCAAATCCGCTAGTTTCACCATTTTGCTTTCACCAGTACTACGATTTGTCACCTCGGCGCAGTCTTCAGCTAGGGTTTTATCGGAAATAACTATACGATACGGCATACCCATTAGCTCCGCATCAGCAAATTTCTCGCCTGGGCGCACGTTGCGGTCATCATATAGCGTATCATCAGCGTGGGCCTTGTAGAATTCTTCGGCTTTCGCAGTGCCTTCTTCGCCAATACCCACTAGGTAGTAGCGGTATGGCGCTATTGTCTTTGGCCACACTAGGCCCTTGTCATCGGCAAATTTTTCTGCTATCACGCCCATCAGCCGCGACACACCTATGCCATAGCACCCCATGTATACGGTCTGCTGAGTATTGGCCTCGTCTATGTATTTTAGCCCCAGCGGCTCGGAATATTTGAATTTTAGCTTAAATATATTCCCTACTTCGGCTGCGGTGGTCTCACTGAATTCTTGCCCAGTAGCCCCCAAATCAGCTAGTACTTCATCGTTATATACCTCTTTATTGAGCACTATAGATTTATCGGCATTATAGTATATAGTATCTTCTCCTACCGGCAACACAGTCTGGAATTCATGTGAATACTTAGAAAATATCCCGCCACTAGCAAAAGTCTCGTAAGTATCTTCACCTATACCCAGCCGGGCAAATATCCGCTCGTAGGCTTGCTCTACCTCTGCGTAAAATCTATCCAAATCTTCTTCGCTAGTGTGAAGGCTATAGAGGTCTTTCATCAAGAATTCGCGCCCACGCAGTATGCCAGACTTTGCTCTTAGCTCGTTGCGGAATTTAGTCTGAAACTGATATATGTAGAGTGGCAAATCTTTATAGCTAGCAACATAGGTTTTGAGCATGCTAGTAATAGGCTCTTCGTGCGTAGGGGCTAGCCCCAGCTCGCCGCCACTAGCCAGCGTGGTTTTAAACCATATGTCTACCTCTTGGTCGCTAAATCTGCCGGTCTTTTCCCATGGCTCTGGGTTTTGCAAGGTGCTCATCAGCACCTCCTCGCACCCTATTTTGTTTAACTCCTCACGGATAATGTTTTTAATATTTTCAATCACGCAAAGTCCTAGCGGTAAATAATCGTATACCCCGGCCATTTCTTTGTGTATGTACCCTGCTCTAGCAAGTAAGGCGCCATTTTTGGCCGTCTCATCTTTGGGCGCTGTGCGCAAAGTTTTGATAAAAGTTTTCGAAAATCTCATGCTACTAGTATAACACGGCTAGCCTAACAGGGCTAGTATTGACTTTATATATCTTTTGTGGTATAATAAAGGTACAGGCCCATTTATATTGGCTGAGTTCTTTAAGGAAGTGATTTAATGAAAATTTTTAGAGAAGTGCGCGGCGAAACGGTCTGCTATCTGCAAAATTACGATGCAGACGCTTTGTCTAAAATCTCCGATGTGCCGGGCAGTGTCATCTTGGAAATTCACCGCTACGCCGGTAATATCTATTCGCACGACGGTTACCGTTTTGCGTATAGGTTTGAATACCCGGAAAGCGTGGAATATCTCAAGGATCAAGATTGGATTTTGGATCTCGACCAGTTCCGCTATATGGAGCCATATGTTTTGGCCCGCAAAGCCCTACAAGAAGAAAACGAATGCAAAGAGCGCGTAGCCGAATACAACACAAAATCTCGCGCTTATCGCGAGCAAAATTATGCCGAAGTCGGTGAATACATCACTCGGAAAAGGAATGCAGTGCTGTCGCTGGAGGTCTTGGCGGAGTATATCGAAGGCAAGCGCAACTTTGCTCTCCCGGAAGAGATCTTCCCGGAAGATTTCTGGGTGTCCAAACCAGAACCTCCTGGTTTGTTGCGCAGGATTGTCAATCATTTT
The DNA here is from genome assembly GCA_045576515.1 of Candidatus Nanosyncoccus sp. GTDB lineage: Bacteria > Patescibacteriota > Saccharimonadia > Saccharimonadales > Saccharimonadaceae > Nanosyncoccus. The sequence goes on from JAZNGO010000098.1 coordinate 4,031, forward strand.
CGCAAATAATCACAAATCGCCCCATTACGGGGCGATTTTGCTAGCTATGCACCTACAGCACGTATAACAGATAAAATGCCACACCGTTTTTGAGCATATGCGTAAGTATACCCGCGTAGATGGTACCAGTAATTTCACGCAGCCCACACAGCACTACAGACAGCGCGAACACATTTACACCTACATTCCATTGCATGTGCACCATGCCAAATAGTACCGATACCAGCAAAATACTTATTAGCATCGAGCCTATATCGGACATCTTGGCGCTTAGCATCGTGCGCAGTTTCCCATATAGCCACCCTCGGAATATCAGTTCTTCCGCCACCGGCGCTACCACCACTAGCACTACAAACGCTATCACTTTTTCTGCCCCCATTAAATACGGGGCAAACCCTACATCTTGCGCCTGTGCAGCATCAAACCACGGGAACATATTAAACACCGCTACTAGCCCAGCCGCAGCAATGGTAGCTACTACATACCCCACCGGTGCCAGGCCAATATCTGTCCAGGTAGGTACCCCCTTTAGTCCTAGTTCCTCGCGGTCTATCTTTTGTGGGGAAATTTTGCTAGCCTTTTGTCCGTTTTTTAACTTGAATTTAATAGAAATTTTGGGCGTTGCAAATAGCAGCCATGCAAAAGCCAGCACGTAAGAAAGCGCGGAATATATCGCCATGGGTACGGTTTGTTCAAAAGCTTCCTCACCTATGAGCCAAAGCATAACATATCCTACCACCAGCTGGGATACTATTACCGCAGCCACTACCCATATTAGTAGCAGTGCTATTTTTACGGCTGTTTTTAATATTTCTATTCCTACAGCACGTGGCTCATCGTTTTTTATCTTTTTGGACTTTTCCACAGGTTTTACAGGGGTAGTTTTAAAATTTTGCGGAGCTTTGCTACGCGCTTGCTTCAGTGGCTGAGCGCCGCTCATTACTCCGCTATCCTTATAATGTCTAAGATGGTAACTATGAATATTAATGCCAGTAGTATCATAAACGCACGCGACACGATTTTTTCCTCGGTTTCCTTAGTGAGTTTTTTCTTGCGGAGCTTGTATATGGCGATGAGTAGCCACCGTCCACCATCTAGTGCTGGTATAGGCAGTACATTCATACACGCCAAAGAGACAGATATCAGCGCCGCCAAAAATGCTAAATTAGTTGGCCCTGCCGATGTGAAAGCTGGGAACAATACACCTATTATGCCCACTGGTCCAGATACCGAATCCCCCACAGACGATATAGCTTCCTGTCCACTAGTGCGTACAGCTTCATCTGCACTAAACTGCGCCCCCACGCCCGTGATAAGGTTCCATAGCATCACGCCTACGCCTTTGAAAGTCTCGCCGGTAAGCTGCGCTGTCAGCCCTACGCCCACTATTGGCGCAGACCAAGTAGCATAAGATAGTGATTGCGAAGACGCCATAGTTACGCCCAGCAAATATTCTGATTCGGCTGGATTCAGCGTCACCATAGTGGTTATTTCCTGCGTACATTCACAGACATTAGCGTCCGTGCTATCATCACATTTACATTCATCGGAGCTTGGCAAAGTGCGCACCACCGTGTAGGTCACTTCCTCACCGGCATGGGCCGAATTGTAGTCGGTAATCTCACTTGCATATGTATAATTATTGCCATCTACGGCCATGATTTTGTCGCCGGCTTCTAGCCCTGCCCGTGCCGCCGGTGAATCTTCTGCCACCATGGTTATTTCTACCGGTGCGGATTCTACTCTGGTATCGGCTGGTACGGTAAATTGCCCGTCTAAAAACTCCGGCATACCCGTCCATGCCAGTATAGTAAAGATAATAATAGCTACCAGCCAGTTCATGGCTACGCCAGCAAAGAGTATCTTGGTTTTACTCCAAAAACTAGCCTTACCAAAAGTTCCTGGCCTAGTATCTGCTGCGGACTCGCCGTCCATCTGACAAAACCCACCAATCGGCAGTAAGTTTAGGCTAAATATCATGCCTTTTTGCGCCAAATGCTTATCATCGGCGTTAGAATACACTACTTTTGAAACTTTTTCTTTTTTCCATTCGCTGCGGGGCAAGCGCTTCCATTTGCCTGTTTTAGGGTCTTTTTGCCAAGCTATCGCGCGAGGTGGAAAACCTATGCCAAATTCTAGCACATTTACGCCATTGCGACGCGCCGCAAGAAAATGTCCAAACTCATGCGCCGTCACCAAAAACATCAGTACCAACAGCCCCACTATCACACCTACAAATATATCCATAACCCTATTATACCATATTTATATTAGCTCGGAACTATTTCCCAAATCTTCGCTCGCGGCTGGCGTATTCATCAAGTATGGCTCGAATATCTTCCTCGCCCATCTCTGGGAAATATTTTTCTACAAACATCATTTCGGCGTACGCTACCCGCCATAGCATAAATCCGCTAATGCGTTCTTCCCCACTGGTCCGCACCACCATATCTACATTTGGTACTTCCGGATGGTATAAGTGCTTACGGATAGTAGCCGGGGTAATTTCTTTATCTGCTTCTAGCGCGATATTTGCCGCATCAGCTATTTCCTGTTCCCCGCCATAATTAAAGCAAAAACACACCGTAATTCCCGTGCACTGCGCAGTAAGTTTTTCGGCATTCTCTATAATACTGCCGAGCTTGGGTGAAATTTTTGCCTTAGAGCCGAGTACTAGCATACGGGCATTGTTTTTAGCTAGTTTTTTGGCGTATTTAGGTAACATAGTTTCAGCTAGCTTCATAATATAGTTCACCTCGTCCACCGAACGCCCCCAGTTTTCGGTGCTAAACACATAAAAAGTAATATATTTTATGCCAGCTTCGCTAGCCGCGTCTACTAGGCGGCCTATAGCTTTTATGCCTTGCTTGTGGCCCTCTAATGTGGGCAGTCCCCGCTCTTTTGCCCAACGGCGGTTGCCATCGGCGATAATTCCAAGATGTTCTAGTTTCATATTACAACTTCATTATTTCTTCAGACTTGGCTTTAAATTCGCCGTCAACTTTGTCGGTAAATTCCTTAGTCAGCTCATCTATCTCTTTTTCAGCGCGCTTTTTTACGTCTTCGCTCATGTCATCGGCGTTTTTTACGGCCTTGCGTGCATCTTCACGAATATTACGTATAGCCACCTTGGCTTCCTCTACCTTGCTAGAAGCGGTTTTTACTATTTCTTTGCGCCGCTCCTCGGTAAGAGCCGGTATAGGCACACGAATCACTCGGCCATCATCAGCTGGATTTAGCCCGAGGGCCTGGTCTGCCCGAATAGCTGCCGCTATCGGCTGGATATTAGCTGGGTCAAATGGCGTAATTACCAGCAGTGTAGCATCCGCTGCAGTAATATTAGCCACCTGGTTGAGAGGCATAAATTGTCCATATGTTTCTACTTTTATACCACTTAACATATCTGGGTGTGCACGGCCAGTGCGCACTTTTTTCATTTCATTTCGAAATCTTTCAATCACCCCTTCCATTTTTTTGCGATCTTCTGCTGTGTCAAACATATTGTCTCCTTATTTATAGTTCTATTATATCAAAAATAGCCCCGCAGGGCTATTTTTTACTCGGTTACGCCAAGCTCTATGCGCTTAAACTGCCGCACGGTGATATTTTCACCGGTTTTAGCGATGGCTTCCTTGATAAATTGTTCTACGGTCTTAGAATCATCTAGTATATATGGCTGATTCATCAGTACCTTATCCGAGAAGGCTTTTTTGATTTGGCCCTCCAATATTTTATCTTTCATATTCTCTGGGCCTTTGAAGTTCTCTTCTAGCTCTTTACGCTTGGCTGCGCGTACTTCCTCTGGGATATCCTCCTCGGATACATAAAGAGGTGCCATAGATGCTACTTGCATAGCAATTTGGTGCGCCAAAGTCTTAAATTCATCGGTCTTTGCCACAAAAGAGGTTTCACAGTTTACCTCTACTATAGCGCCTAGGCGCCCATCGTGGATGTAAGAATCCACCAAACCTTCGCGAGTTTCGCGGTCGCCACGTTTTTCGGCTTTGGTAAGGCCTTTTTTACGCATCGCCTCTAGTGCCTTGTCAAAATCCCCATCGGCTTCTACCAGGGCTTTCTTGGCATCAGTAAGTCCCGCGCCAGATAGTTCTTTGAGTTTTTTGATTTGTTCTACAGTTATCTCTGCCATTTTGCCTCCTATTATTACTTTTTACCTTCCTTGATAGCTTCTACAAAGTAATCAAGTATTATTTTAGTTGTTTTGATAGCATCATCGTTTGCTGGGATGACATAGTCTATGTTGCTAGGGTCTACATTGGTGTCTGTAATAGCAAACACTGGGATGTGTAGCACATTCGCTTCCTTGATGGCATTCTTGTCTTCTATAGCATCTATTACGATTATCGCTGCAGGCTGGTCTGTCATATCTTTAATGCCGCCATAGCGTTCATTGAGCATATCGATTTCCTCTTGGAATCTTTGCACCTCTAGCTTGGAATAGCGGTTCTCTAGCTCGCCACTCTCCATCCGGCGCTCCAAATCCTTGAGTTTTTTGATTTGGCGGTTTACCGTTTGTACATTGGTAAGTGTGCCACCTACCCAGCGCACCGTAACATATGGCATCTCTACAGACTCGGCTGCTTCCTTCACCATATCTTTCATTTGCTTCTTAGTGCCTACAAACAGCACCTTTTTGCCAGATTTTACTATTTCGGTAATTTTAGGCAAGGCTACTTCTAGGCCTTCTACTGTTTTCTCCAAGTTGATAATATGCGCATTTTGGCGCTTGGAGTGGATATATGGCGCCATCTTCGGGTGCCAGCGGCTCGTTTTGTGCCCAAAATGAGCACCAGCTTCGAGCAAAGCTTTCATATCGACTTCTACTGTCATCTATGATTTCCTTTCCTTTGCCGTGGGTTTTGTCAGGAAACCTCCCACAGCTGTTTCGTTAAATAATATTACACTTCCATTATACCACACATGCCTGCAAAAATCAAGTCTTTCCTCTATAATACTTCGTAGCGTATCTTAGTATACAGCAATTTTACAAGGAGGTGGCTTCAATGCTACATCAAGTCCCAAAAGAAAACCTTCGAATTGGGTGCGATTTGGAAGAATATTTGCAACTCGAAGACCTAGAAAATCGTAAACTTTATCTAATGCGCGAGATCAATCCGTTATATGCCGAGGATAGCGCCAACATATTCCTATCAACTGTCGACTACATCATTAAGCATATCATCGAATTCAACGCGCAAGATAAAGGCCTAGATCCGTCACAACGTCAACCTATCAAGCTGTTTATAAACTCACCTGGTGGTAGCGTGTCTGAGGGGTTTCCTCTGGTTTCTACCATCGAGCTGTCCAAGACTCCAGTCCATACCGTCAACATAGGTAGCTGGTCATCTATGGCTTTCTGGATTGGTATTGCTGGGCATAAACGCCTTGCCTTGCCATACACTACATTCCTTCTCCATGAAGGCTCGACTTTTGCTGGCGGTGCCTCTGGCGCCGTGCAGGATGCCATAGACTTCGAAAAACGCTACAAAGATGAAGTTATTAAAAAGCATGTTTTAGAGCATAGCAAAATGACAGAGCAAGAGTATGCATCGCTTTTGCGTTGCGAGTATTACATGCTCCCGCAAGATGCCCTAAAACATGGATTTATCGATAAAATCATCGAAGACATTGATGCTATCCTATAAGTACCTTAAGCGGGCCATCTGGCCCGCTTTTCTCTTTACTTTTTCCAAAATCTCTGATATAATACCAATAATTATGAGTAAAACAGATTTACATCCCAAAGATTATCGCGACGTTGTCTTTTCTGATGAGGCCGCAGGCTTTTCGTTTTTGACCAAGTCCACAGCGAAAAGCGAAGAAACTATCAAGTGGGAAGATGGTAAAGAGTACCCACTAGTAAAAGTACAAATCTCTTCTGCTAGCCACCCATTTTTCACTGGCGAAGAAAAGATTATCGATACCGAAGGTCGTGTAGACCGCTTCAAAGCTCGTGCCAAAAAGGCTGAGTCTATGAAGGCCGCTCTCGAAAACAAGGCCAAAAAAGCCGCCAAAGAAGCCGAAAAAAAAGCCAAAGAAGCCGAAGCTAAGTAATTATCCGGTATTATTGTATTATAAACAAATTGGAGCTTTAAGCTCCAATTTGTTTTACCTCTACTACTTAGAATGTGCTTTCGTCGCCTTGTCTCTTCGCGTGCTGATTATTATGCCTATAGCTACGATAGCTACTACTGCGAATACCATTACGCCAGTGAGCACCACATCAGCACTAGACATATTTATTGCCCCGAAAAACCTACCAGTATCTGGAGCTGGCGCCACGCCTCCACCATTATCATCTTCGGGCGCAGTATAATCTATTGTAAGATAGTACGGCTTAGCTAGTGGCTCTCCATCGGCATTTACTGCTATTATCTCTATAGTGTATTTGCCGGATTCTAAATCATTTTTACCAAAAGGTAACTCCACTTCTGTTCCAGGAACCTTTACCAGTGCCGGAGATAAAACATCAACCAGGTTTCCAGCTTCATCGTATACATTTAGTATGATAGTGTCCAAATTTTCCGCTTCTTGGTCGTAATGTAGTTTTATATCATAAACCCCATCATCCGTAACTCTTTCCACGGTGCCGTATACTGGGCAAAATGTAAACGCTACGGTGTCTTCGCTAGTAACGCCATCAAACCCAGTGCCCTTTACTACTATTTTATAGTCTCCATACCCGTATTGGCTACTTAACAAATCAAGTGTATATTCGCTAGAACTTCCCGGCTCATAATCGGGAGTTAAAGTATCTATAAGATAAACATGCTCTTCGCCGCTAGCATCTGTATAATATACTTCCGCAGTTACATTATTAACATTTTCAAAGCTAAACGTAAAATATTGCTGTGGTTCTACAAATATCGAGCCACTATCTGGGTGAGTGATAGTTACTTTTGGTACGCTACCCACTACTCGTACTTCTACTTCATCGGTAGATGGGTTGGTTTCTAACGCCGAAGCGCCACCTGGTAGCAGTATTGCAATTACGGTCATTACTGCAACCAATGTTAGCCCTGCTACGCCTAGTATTTTCTTGCTTGTCTTTCTCATAATATCCTTCATGTTATTTTTTGTTTTTGTGAAGCACCAAACTAAACAGCTAATCTAGCGCGGCGCTCTTTGCGCTTTCTAACCATAATTGTAATCCATACAATTATAATTGTCAACAAAATCAAAGTGATTATTATAAAAGGCACCGGGTTGATAAAAATTATCTGATCTATAGTTTGCGTTTCGCCAGCCGCAGTAACAGTCCAAGTAACCTTGTATAGCCCAAACCACGGAGTATTTTCCCATTCATCGGATAGTATCATCTCTGACTCCGGTATTACCGAAGTCCTAGCTTTGTTTTCTGGTGTTTCGTAATATCCGCCGCCAAATATACTTTCTACCTTGAGTGTAGCCGTGGCATTGAAGTCTATATTGCCGGTATTTTTAACTTTTGCACTCGCATTAATATGTCCATCGGTAACCTGTCTGCCTTCTTCGTTTGTTCTAGTAATACTCTGGTTTAAGCTCAGGTCAGAAATTTCGCCAGCTATAATATTTTCACCTTCCCCGCGCCCGTAGATTATCATGCCGGGGCTAGCTTCAGTTTTTATAATATTACTACCACCACCTTCATCGGCAAGGGTATGCACGAAAATCACTGCATACTGCCCACCGGCCGGCATACTATCCGGCGTGGTGATCCGGTAATGAATTTCTATTTCTCCGTGCCCATCTACGGTAAAGTGTGGATTTCTTACGTAGTTGCCATTCGCATCCATTATTTTGGTCCAACGAGTTAGCTGGGTATAGTTATTTTCATTGGTAAATCCCAACGTGTATGAATCGCTATCCTCTGAGTACATATAAGAATAAGGTGACACATATACCTCAAAATTCACCGGCCTATCGGCATCATTGGTTACGGTAAAACTATCATCATACATCGAGTTAGACGATAATTGTACTATCTTGCTAATTGGGCTAATACTAATACCCGCACCGTACATTACTACCTGTTGCCCCGCCGAACCATCTGATTCTCCGGTGTTTTCAGCGTGCACACTGGCAGTGCTATATCCCAGACCTAGGCATGCCACTAGTGCACTAGCGTACATCAACCTCAAAAATATCTTTTTCATTTACCTCCTTGTGTTTTATTTATTATACCACACCCTTCCTAAACGCGGCGAATTACATAACTATACCTTTTTTGCCGCACAATAATAGTTTTTATTCCTAAAATATGGTATAATGCTAGCATGCGCCTGTGGTGGAATTGGTAGACACGCTACCTTGAGGTGGTAGTGGCCACACTTACGGCTGTGCT
>JAZNGO010000099.1:0-9914 GCA_045576515.1 Candidatus Nanosyncoccus sp.
TCCTAAGACCGCTTGGCCTCCGACTTTATGTAGTATCTTCACTTGGTTCTTCTAGTGTATATCCCCATGTATTATTAGCTAATTCTGCATTTCCTACAACATCTTCGTTTCCTTCATCTTCTCCTTCATCTTCATTCTCTACTGGAGCTATATAATATTCACTGGTTTCATCTCCATCTAGGTATAGGTTTGCACTGTCTATTCCTTCTGCCATAGATGCAGTTATTTTATAACCAAAGTCTAGGTTAGCAGTAGCATATGACGTATTCTTTACCGTAGCTATTGTTATGTCACTATCTATCTCTCTAGTAGCTGTAATAGTTATCTTATCTACTGTATCTAGGTCTGCTGTACCTGGTTCTACACTAGTAGCAGCACTAGTGGCTGGTATTACTAAGTTACCTACCAGTACTGTAGCAGCAAGTATGGCGATAGTACCGCTAGCTACTGTAGCAAATTTCTCTTTCTTACTTAGTTTGTCATTTTGATGTTTGTGATGTTTTTGTACCAACATAGCTACTATACCACCTATAGCAAGTACTGCTATTATAGCTGGTAGTATTATACTAGCAGAAGAACCTATTCCTCCACTATTGCTTCCTACATCACTTATAGTACCAGTATCCGGTACTGTTATGTTTGTTTCTCCTCCAGACTCTGGAGTAGGTGTTGGTGTGACAGGGCTCTCTGCATCCTGTATGATGACTTCTATGGGTATAGTTGTCATATATTTCTCCTTTTCTGGTGTTAGAGTGTATAATTCGCCATTACTGAGGAACATTAAGGCAAAATCTGCCGAAGGCGGATTCTTGCCGCCGTATGCCCCTTGGGACGCAAAGCGATGCGAAGCGAGCTTCAGGGGCGGAGCGATGTGGTATTGTTTCTATTACCACATCGCCCAGCTTCCGAAGTAAGGCGAATTATGCACTTAGCACCTTATTATTAATTTATTATTTAAGGTACGAGATGACATTTTTATATACTCTTCATGTTCTATATAAAAATGGCACCGCGGGGGTGCAACAATCTCATATCTATCACCAGCTAATGGTTCAAGCATTCGACTTCCCTCACGGCGCCGTTTTAATGCTCAAATTCATTAGCAAAATTGCCAGTGATAAAATATAAAATTGTTGCACTACCATTATATCGTAGTGCTTAGTTACTCGTCAATACTTTTATGCTTATAAAACGATAAATGTGCCGCGGCGTATTTGCTAGTTTTTGCTAGTGTAAGGCCAGGTATTTCTGGCGCCTCACCAGGGTGCGAAAGCACTAGTATGCCAGTGTGCTTGAGAAATTTAGATAAGTTTTCTGCGCCACGAGTTTCGTATTTGTCGTATGGCGGGTCTACTAGTATAATGTCGAACTCTCCGGCCGGGAGAAAAACCCTAGCATCCCACTCTCGTACGCTGGCATTTTCGCTAAGCCCCAGTACGGTGAGATTATCGCGGATGGTATGCGCAGCTTTGGGGGATTTCTCTACAAATACTACGTGTGCCGCTCCGCGCGACAGCGCCTCTATACCTAGTGCTCCCGAGCCAGCGTAAGCGTCTAGCACGGTGGCGCCCGGCAGATAGCTAGCTATGGTATTGAACAGCGCTAGCTTCTCTCGCGCCCCCATTGGGTGCGTACCATCGCCAGGTGTCTGTATGCTTCGCCCGCGATATTTCCCTGATGTGATTTTGATTTCTTTCATAATTTATAAGTTGTAATAATATGTTGTACCATTTGCCGTAGTTGAGGAACATTAAGGCAAAATCTACCTTTAGGTAGATTCTTGCCGCCGGAGGGGCGGAGCGATGTGGTAAAATTTCTATTACCACATCGCGCAGCTTCCGAAATACGGCAAATGGTATGACAACCATCATTCTATTAATTTAACGTAGTTATCTGCTGGTATTTGGTAATACCGCTCATCAACTCTTTGTATTTTACCATGTTTGCGGGGTCTTGTAAAAACTTCTTCACATCCGCCTGCGCTCGGTGTATCAGCTTAGTGTCACTAAGAGTGGCTATGCGTAGGTCTAGCGCACCATGCTGGAGCGCCCCGTAGATTTCGCCCGGGCCACGCAGGCGCAAATCTACCTCTGCTAGGTGAAACCCATCTGTAGATTTTTCCAGCTCTCTTAGGCGCTGCGATGGCCTAGCATCGCCAGAGGTAAGTAGGAAGCAATGCGATGCTTTACTTCCCCGCCCCACGCGCCCACGCAGCTGATGTAGTTGTGCTAGGCCGTAGCTTTCGGCATTTTCTATTATCATAAGTGTGGCGTTAGGTACATCTACCCCTACTTCCACCACTGTAGTAGATACCAGTAATTGTATTTTGCCACTGGCAAATTGCTCCATGATAATATCTTTTTCGGCTGGCTTCATCCGCCCATGCAAAAATTCTACTTTGAGCCCTAGAAAATCTTGCGCTAGCTTGGCTGTACGCGTTTTTACAGAGGTAGTTTCGGTGCGTGGGTCATCATCTATGGCTTTGCATATCCAGTATACTTGGCTACCATCGGCGAGCGTATCGCGTATTTTTGGGTAGACTAGTTCCCTAGTTTCCACCTCTGTTACTATCTTGGTGGCTATCGGCTGGCGCCCCTTGGGGAGCTCATTTAGCACCGATACATCTAGGTCGCCAAATACCGTGAGTTGGAGCGAGCGTGGTATAGGGGTGGCAGTCATAGCGAGCAAATGAGGCGCTAGCCCGGCCGGAGATTTAAGCAGTAATTTCTGCCTCTGTTCCACCCCAAAGCGATGTTGTTCGTCTATCACTACTAGCGCTAAGTTCTTAAATTCCGTGTCGTCTGTGAGTAGCGCATGAGTGCCTATCACTAAATCTATCTCCCCTACAGCTATCTGTTGCTTGAGGGCAGGCTTTTTCTTGGTGGCCCCTGTAAGTAGTGCTGTTTTTACGCCAAATTTTTCCAAAATTTGCGTGAGCCCTTCATAATGCTGGGTAGCCAGTATAGCAGTAGGCGCGAGCAGCGCCACCTGGCACCCCTGTAATATCGCCTCATATGCCGCTAGTGCCGCCACCATGGTTTTTCCGGAGCCTACATCGCCCTGAAGCAATCTATTCATAGGGGTGCCTTGCTGCATATTTTGGAATATTTCCCAAGCGGCCAACCTCTGCGCTCCTGTTAGCCGAAACGGCAATTTGCCTACAAAATCTCTGATTTTACTAGCATTGAAAGGTATTTCCACGGCCTTTAGCTTTTCGTTCTCCTGGCGATTGAGCTTGGCTGCTAGTATTAGCTCAAATAGCTCCTCGTATGCCAAATAATCTCGTGCCCCCTGTATAGATTGCATAGATTTAGGAAAATGCGCCAAAAATAGCGCATTTTTACGCACTCCGGGCCTTACCGTAGGCAATAAATCAGGGATAGCGCTAAATTTATCGCGCGAATTTGCGATAAGTTGCCGAAAGTTATGCGACTTTAGTGCCCCGTGGGCCACGTAGATAGGGTTTAGGCCGGTGGAAAGGTCTATCTCGGCTACCTCGGCCGCCGATGGCGACACTAGGCTATAACGCCCATTTCGTAGCTCATAATTACCGGTAAAATAGTATTCCTTCTCTAGTGAAAACTGTCGCACCCGGTAAGCTTGGTTAAACCACACTACCTTTACCGCCCCTGTAGCATCTCTTATTACGCCTTCGGTAATAGAGAGCCGCCTCCTTTTGGCTTGGCGAGTAGATAAGCTATCTATTTTACCCTTTATTACTACTTTGCCGGGGCGCATTTCAGCTATAGAGGTAGGACGCTCGTAGTTTTCGTAATCTCTAGGCAAATTGTAAAAAAAATCTCGTACTGTGCGGATGCCGGCTTTTTTCAAAATCTCTGCCCGTTTCGGGCCTATCCCTGGCAAACTCTCTACCCCAGCGAACAAATCCATAAATTTATTATACCATGCGCCTTTTCTGAGAATTTCGCACGAAAAAGGCCGCAAGATATTTCTCACGGCCTTTTGTGGGGATATAGGCGCGGATTACTCTCCGAACCTGCGTTCAAAAGATGCTTTTTGGGCATTGCACCACTCATCCCACTTGGGATGGGTTGGTCCGAAACCTTCACTATAAAGCGAAACGCCCTCAAGCCTGATAGAGCTATCGACAAACGGCAGTGCACGGCATTTTTCAAGGTTGGCGTGAATTTGTTCTTTGCTAAACACACCACACTTAAACATTTCCAAGGTTAGCCTGAATATGTTGTGGTCGCGCCCACAACAATTATTATTGAACATATAAAGGTGTGCGCCACGAATATCCAGGCTATCTAGCAAAGTAATATCACCCAAGTCTTTGGGGCCTTTGGCCATACACATAACCAGTGCCATAGCCCCAGGGCAACCTTCGCTCATTGTCGTTATTGCCTCCATGAAGCTCATATCGTCTCTGAGTTTTGCAGACATTTTCAACCCTCCCTTATAACATTAATGTACCAAGATAAGCATTTGCTACCTTGCCTCAATCATACCATACTTTATTCTGCCTGCCCAGTGTATACCGCCAAGTTCACGACACTTTATTCAGCCTTACCACTATGTTCTGCGCGCCACTTGGCGATTTCGCCGTGGTTACCAGAAAGCAATATATCTGGCACTGTCATACCGCGAAAATCGTATGGCTTGGTGTACTGCGGGTACTCTAGATTGTCTCCATCCGAAAAACTTTCTATTTCGGCGGATTTTTCGCCTCCCAGCACGCCTGGTATTAGCCGCACTACAGAGTCTATGATAATCAACGCTGGCAATTCTCCGCCCGTGAGCACATATTTGCCAAGGGATATTTTGTAGTCTACGATAGATAGAATTCGCTCATCGTACCCTTCATAGTGAGGGCACAAAATGATATAGTGTAACTGTGCGGGCAACTGCGAATGCTCTTCTTGAGAGCTTCCGCAGGTTACGACCGAGGGATGAGGGGCGCGAACCCCGCAACGGCGGGCGTGAGCGACCCCGTCTCGAGAGAAGATGCATTCGAGTTGCCCAGCCGATGCACACCTTGCCATTTCTTGATCCCAAATCTCCCCTACAGGCGTAGGTAGTATTACCTTGGCAGAAGGGTCTTTTGCCTTTACCGACTCTATCGCATTAAACACCGGCTCGCACCTTAGTAGCATACCGTCACCACCCCCGTATGGCGTATCATCTACAGACCTATGTGGCCCTAAGCCAAATTCGCGTAAATTCACAAAATCAAACTCTGCCAAGCCTTTTTCCGTGGCTTTCCACATCATAGATGTTTTGAGGTAAGGCTCTATAGCCTCCCGAAACAGCGTGATTATCGTAAACTTTATCATAGCTATATTATACCACCATCTCTGTTATTTAGCAAAGCATGAGAAAAGCCGCCGCGTCACCGCGACGGCCAAACATTTAGATATACCCGCCTTCGCAGACGGCCTGCCATACCAGGGCGCCAAATGTGTCATAGATGAATTCTTTAATAAAGAAGTCATTAATAGTGCCAGAATGGGTCGCTTTGTAGACAAACCCGGTCTTTTTGTCAAGAAACAGGCTCGGTCCACTCCAAGGCTTGTTCATATCAAAGTTTTCGGCTACCCCGCGCAAACAACTCTGTACCCCCCTATCCGCACGAGGAATAAGTTGCTCTGCCTTGCGAGTAATCCTCCAAACTTCCCGCCCACGGTAACTTATGGTTGCCTTGTCCACCAGCGGTGTTGCACCTCGGTGGCGCTTTCCCTTAAAGCTCCAAGGTCCGTCCTCAATAGTAATGTTGCTACAGTGAGACTTCCCTCTGGTTTGCGACGGGTGATACCTTTCATCGTTTACCAAGCCGAGCAGATATTTGTTTATCTTGATGATAAAACTGCTGAGATTAGAATGTGTAAACTCATCTGTCGGCTCGGGCTTATTTGAATCGGAATGTGCGTAGTATTTCTCCATTTTGCCACCTCCATTTTATTATTTTAGAGAACATACTATTAGACTATAAATTATATCATCCCAAAAGCCTCTTGTCTAGGCCTATTAGCGGCAACAATACCGGCATTTACAGTATGTAACACAAAAAGACAGCCTTTCGGCTGTCCTTTTCACGCTGACGCGCGCCCACCCTGGGGCACATTGGTTTGTTTTAATCCGCTGTTTTTGTTTTTAATGTAAGTCTCCACACTCCACTAATCACTCAGTGGAACCCCGTGAAGCGTATCAGCTTAATACCATATTAAAGCATAAGCGCACGGTTGTCAAGTATTTTTTTATCTCTAAATTATGGTATAATTCAATTATGTTTGTAGATATTGCGAAAGTTAGTTTGAAAGCCGGCGATGGCGGCAACGGGGCCGTTTCTTTTCGTCGTGAAATATACATTCCTAAAGGTGGCCCAGATGGCGGTGACGGCGGCAAAGGCGGTGATATCATCTTCCGCGCCGATAAAGACACCAACACCCTAATAGACTTTCGCTTTACTCCCATACTTACGGCTGAAAACGGTAAGCCCGGCGCTGGCCAGCGCGCCGCAGGCCGCAGCGGCAAAGATTTAATCGTAGAAGTGCCTATTGGTACCGTAGTCCGCAGGGACGGCGAAATTATCGCCGATCTTACCGCAGATGGCCAAGAGGCTATTATAGCTAAGGGCGGCGACGGTGGCTTTGGCAACGCGCATTTTAAGTCTAGTACACGCCAGGCACCGGTTATTGCCGAAGTAGGCGAGCCTGGTGAAGAATTCGAGGCCGAACTAGAGCTAAAAAGCATGGCCGACGTAGGCCTAGTAGGCCTGCCCAATGCCGGCAAATCTACTTTTCTTTCTGTAGTGTCTAATGCTAAGCCCGAAATAGCCGACTATCCATTTACTACCATTACACCTAATCTCGGCGTAGCCACTATAGACGGTCGCGACCTTCTCATCGCCGATATCCCCGGTCTTATCGAAGGTGCTGCCGAAGGCAAAGGCCTCGGGCACGACTTTTTGCGCCATGTAGACCGCACGGCAGTGCTTTTGCACTTAGTGGATGTATATAGCAACGATGCCGGTGAGGCCTACGCTACCATTCGCCACGAGCTTGAAAAATATTCAGACCTAAAAGACCGCCCCGAAATAGTCGCGCTCACCAAATGTGAAGGCGTGGACAAAGATATTATCAAGATGCAAATGGCGTCTATTCTCGCCAAAAACCCCGACGCTCAGATTTTCACTATATCATCCAGTGCACATCAGGGTCTCAAAGAGCTTTTGAGAGAACTCAAAAACAATGTAGACAATAAGAAAGAAAAAGTCGTAGAAACTAAAAAAGATGAACAAATACCAACTATATCATTAAGTAAGGATACCTTGAAAGACACCTGGAAAGTAGAAAAATCCGACGACGGCAAATATATTGTCACAGGTGAAAAAATCGAAAGATTCGCTCGCCGTACCGATCTTAACAATTACGCTAGCGTAAACCGCTTACGTGACATTATGAAAAAGCTCGGTATTCGCGCCGAACTTACTTCCATGGGCGCAGAGCCAGATTCTATTATCTCTATCGCTGGCAAAGAATTTACGCTAGTAGAAGATTATTAATCTACTTCTTCGCAACCTTCTTTGTAGTAGTTTTCTTTGTAGTCTTTTTAGTTGTGGCTTTCTTTTTGGCGCCCCCACGCGCACCGCGCCGTGCGGTCTTGGGCTTGCTGGCTAGCATTTCTTCTGCTTGCTCCTTAGTGATGGTTTTTGGGTCGGTTTCTTTTGGCACTTTTACATTATTACGCCGTCCCGGTCCCTTTACATATGGCCCGTAGGCCCCATTAATTATCATAATCTCGCCCCAGTCCGCAATAATCGAATCTACCTTTGTCTGGTATAATGGTAACGCTTCTTCTAAAGTTACCGTGTATGGGTCGAAATCTTTCATGGGGATGTTGTATTTACCGCCCTTGAGGTATGGCCCGAAGGGCCCATTAGCTGCCACTAGCTCTGCCCCGTCTGGCGCGGTGCCTAGTGCACGTGGTAGTGCTGGCAAGGCTAGCTGTTTTAAGGCTTGCTCCAAGGTGACAGTTTTTGCAGACTTTCTCTTAGGCAAAGGCGCAAAGCGAGGTTTTTCGCCGGACTCTTTTTCGTTGTCGCCTAGCTGGATAAACCCACCGTTCTTGCCCACCTTGGCATAAATAGGCTTGCCCGTCTCTGGATCGTGGCCTAGGAGCTTGGCGTTGTTGTAGCGCTCCACGCCGTTGGCTACTAGCACCGTGTCGCAGAATGGTCCGTAAAAATCCCTCAGCATTTTTACGCGCTCTAGCTTGGCGTCCGCTACTAAGTCTAGGTCCTTCTCAATATTCGCCGTAAACTTATAATCCACAATATTTTTGAAATTATCGGTCAGGAAGCCCGACACCAGCTCGCCTATCGGCGTAGGCACTAGCTTACCTTTGTTGGCGCCAAATTTCTCTTTGACTATACTGCGACTGACTTTGCCCTCCTTGGCTTTTAACTCTACTACTTCGCGTTCCTCGCCTTCGCTCTCGCCTTTTACTACATAGCCACGCGCCTGGATGGCAGTCATAATAGATGCATACGTAGACGGCCGGCCGATACCTAGCTCCTCTAGCTTTTTCACTAGCGAACCTTCTGTGTACCTGGCAGGTGGTTTGCCAAAATTTTGCCGTGCTGTAAGCTCTAGGCAAGATAACTTGTCCCCCTTGGCCACCTTTGGTAGCTCCAAATCTTTAGCCTTACCGTATACCTTCAAAAACCCATCAAATATCACCACCTCGCCCTTTGCCACAAAAACAGGTTTTACCCCTGTTAATGCGGAACTTTCATAGGCGCTCCCTTCAGCGGCTATTTTAATAGTGGTTTTTGCTACTTTGGCATTTGCCATCTGTGTAGCCACGGTGCGTGCCCATATTAGCCGGTACAAACGTTTTTCGTACTCATTTTTACCCGCATCTAGCCGTGCAATATTGGTGGGGCGTATTGCCTCGTGCGCTTCTTGCGCGCTAGCATCTTTGGTCTTGAAATGGCGGACTTTTAGATAATTCTTGCCAAAAGTCTCCTCGATATACTTAGATATGGCTCCAATTGCTTGGCTAGATAGGTTCAAAGAATCTGTTCTATGGTAGGTAATTAGCCCCGCCTGATACAAGCCTTGCGCTGCGCTCATAGTAGTGCGCGAGGCAAACCCAAGCTTGCTATTGGCCTCTATTTGTAGCGCTGCAGTAGTGAATGGCGTAGGGTTGGCTTTGCTACCCTCGGCTTCCTCTACTTCTGCTACTTTGAAACTTGCTTTCGCTAAGCTTTCTAGCAGCTCACGCGCGACATCCTCGGTATCCGGCCCCTTGCCGTCTAGCGCAGCATCAAAATCCCATCCGCTTTTGGTACCGCTGTATTTACCATCGGCATCTTTCAAAAAACTGCCGCTTACCTTAAAACTATATTTGCTATCGTATTTTTCTATTTCTTTTTCGCGCTCTACTATCAGCCGTAGTGCCGGGCTCTGTACCCGCCCCGCCGATACCGCCCCAGGTACTTTTCTGCGCACTATATCAGAGAGATCGTACCCTACCAGCATGTCTAGAGTTTGGCGCGCTTGCTGGCTAGCCACCATGTCCATATCTACCGTGCGAGGGCTTTTGATGGCTGCTTCTAGTGCCGGCTTCGTGATTTCATGGAAAGTAATTCTGGCCGTGGTTTTAGGCAGTTTCAGTACTTCGCATAGATGCCAAGATATAGACTCTCCTTCGCGGTCTTCATCGGTCGCGAGCCAAATCTTATCGGCAGCTTTCGCTTCTTTTTTGAGTTCCGCTATTATCTTGCTGTGGCCTGGGTCTATCTCGTAGGTCACGTCAAAAGTGCTTTTATCTACCTTGGTATCTTTACGAATATGCCCCACGCTGGCCAGCACCTTGAAATCACTACCGAGATACTTCTCGATAGTGTGTGCTTTTGCCGGGCTCTCTACTATCACTAAGTTTTTAGA
>JAZNGO010000100.1:0-1575 GCA_045576515.1 Candidatus Nanosyncoccus sp.
AGATGTAAGCAACAATGCAAAATTGGCCGATCTTAATGTACGTAACAGCCAGCTAAATTCAGTAAACGTGAGCTCAAACCCAGAGCTTGTCACGCTAAGAACCCAAAACAACAATATAACCGAGCTTGTAGTGGGCAATAATAGTAAGCTTACTAACCTATATGCCGATGATATACTTATTACCGCAGGGATTGAAGACATGAGCCTAGAGACTGGGCAGGCAGAGTTTGATTTGGCTAATGTAAAGTTCATTTCCAAAGATGGAAATACTACTATTAATAATACAGATAGCTACACCTTCAACGCTGCAAATGGTATTCTTACAGTAAATGACTATGCTGCTACTGGTGGGTTTGTCCAGACTTCGCCTATAGATAATTCTCTAACCCAAGCGGATGCCAAAACATATAAGCTACGCATAGGAGCAGTGGCCAATGAAGAGCTCATAGATGATAGTGATGATAATAACGGCGATAACGGCGGCGGAGATGGCACTGAAGATGATACCGGTGATAATACTGGAGATGGCGCTGAAGATGATACTGGTGATAATACTGGAGATGAAAATGAAGATGATAATAATAGTGAGGATAATGAGAATAAAGATGATGATGAAGATGCCGACAAAGATGATGACAGCGATAGCGCCAAAGATAGGGCAAAAGATACAGATAGCACTGATGAGGGTGCAGTAGTGCCAGATACCTCGGGCGGAACCACGGGTACTGGGTCGCCAGAGACTGGTGGCAATACCCAAGGCGCCGACAGTAGCAATAGCGCCATAATGTTACTGCCAATAGCATTAGTGGTAGTGGTCGGCATATGGCGCAAGCTGAGCAATAAAAGGCATCATAGGGTCTTTGAAGGGTAGTGCAAATTAGCAATTAAAGGGGCGGAAAGTGTTGTAAATTTTACAACACTTTTTTGCGGGAAAGTGATTGCGCTTGTGGTATAATGGTAAGTGCAATTCATTAATTAAAAGCAGTCGGACTTTTCGTAAGAAGTTTGTATAGCTTAGTAATGGCGCCGTGAGGTCCATGGCTATACAATCCCGATTGCGTAGTTAATGAATTGCACCCCTCGCGGTGCCATTTTTGTATAGACATGAAGAATATATAAGAATGTCACCTTGTACATTAAATATTAAACTAATAATAAGGTACTTTGCTGTATAATTCACTTTGCCTTAGAAGCGTGTCTATCTAGACTCGCGGGTCCTGTCCGCACATATTTTTCTGGCAGTGGGACTTGAATTTTGTAAGCACGTCATACGCTGGGTCGCGGGCAGAACCGTCCCTACGGGACGAACCTGTCCGGCCCGTCAGGAATATACGTGTTAAAAATTCAAATCATTTTTATACTGCCAGAAAAACACGTGACGGCCACCCGCTATGGGTACTCCTAGTTACTAATACTCTGTACTTATAGATTTTACCTAATGTTTCTTGGGTAAGGCGAATTATACAGTAGTACCGGGAAGGAAAATATCAAGACAACTATACCTATAGAAGTCATCATACAGGATGCGGAAGCACCTATCGTACCAAGTGATGGTACAGATACAAACACTAATAC
>JAZNGO010000101.1:0-2706 GCA_045576515.1 Candidatus Nanosyncoccus sp.
AATCCTGAAAAATTGCGCTTGGGCCTAGAAAAGTTTTCGAACTCGCTAAATTCGCTAATTAACAGATTAGAAAAAGGAGATCTCGTCGAAAAGGACATTTTGGTCAGAAATATGGTTTTGAACCTTGATAAAACGAGAAGATGAGCAAAAATCTCTCAGGCAAAGAATCATCTCATTAGCCTAAGCTCGCATGAACCGTACAATACAGAGGAAAAGGCTAAAGCAAAAAAAATTATCGAAGGCTTGCAGGGGCAAGAAATCGAAGCGATAAAAAACTACGAAAAAGCGCAAGCCAATCTTGAAAGGATCACATCCGCTATAAGAAAAGCATCTCCACGGCCAAGACCCAGCCTCACCCCCGAAGATATCGGGGGCTAAAGCCACAGACCTAGCACTATTCTGGGTCTATTTTTTATTGTATTTATCCAAGTTGAACAGCGGAGTTTTATCGCCATCTATGATTCCCTGCGCCTCGCGCAGTAGTTTAGTAAGCCCAGCCTCAGATTCTGCCGACCCCACATGCACTGTCCGCACTACCTTTCCCTGTTCTTTGTAGCATACCTGCACCCCTGTAGCGCCTGAGGTAGTTTTGAACTTTCGTATATACGCCATAAACTAATTTTAGCACACCAGCCCCCGTCATTACCATATTATTCACCGCAATTGAGGAACATTAAGGCAAAACTTGGCGTCAGCGAGTTTTGCCGCCAGAGGGGCGGAGCTTTGGTGTAAAATTTCTATTACACCAAAGCGTAGCTTCCGAAATGCAGCGAATAATATAGTCAAAGCATAGTCCCCTACCCAAGAAAATATTTACAAACAGCATTTAGCAAGAAATTAGCAACTTTTCCACCAAAGTTTTCCACAAAAACCACTAGCTTTTTCATGCACATTCCCTACGTGCTAGCATCCCACTGGCCTAGCAACCCGACTTGACAAACCATTCCGCTTCCGCTACAATTAGGGTAACCACTAGCAACCTCGTTGCAAGTTGGGAGTTTAAGTTTTATTCTACCGACAGGGCAGAGCCCTACAGCCGGATATTTGCATAATGTAATTGAAAAATAGTCAAAAAAATTCACATGCCCAACTACTGATATTTAGTGTGCTATAATATTGTTTATGAATATACCTATCACTCAGTCTGAAGCCTGGCGGGATTTCCAAAAAGCTATAGGCGAAACTTGTTTTCTTAAAAAAGAGATGGATTTTCAATACCTAGCCATTCTTACCAGGCGTCCAGGAGGGAACTACCTATATTTGCCCTATGGCCCCGTGGTTGCTACCAAGCAAGGCTTCACCAAGGCCCTAGCATCGCTTCAGAGCCTCGCAAGGGAACAAAATGCTATCTTTATCCGCATTGAGCCTCAAGATGCTGAAATGGCCCAATTTTTGCCCCCTAAGGCAAAAAAATCCAAAGATATCAGCCCCAAAGACACGTGGGTATTAGACCTTACCCCAGACAAGGCCACATTACTTGCCAATTTTTCCCAAGGCACCCGCACCCGCTACAATACCTATGCCAAAAAAGGCCTCTCTGTAGAAGTCACCAAAAACCCAGAGGAAATCAAACATCTCGTATCTCTCCAAGCCAAGTTATTTAAAGCAAAACACCTCAATACTTTTAGCGAAGATTACTTGAAGGCTGAGCTTTCTCAACCCTTTGCATCACTATACCTAGTTAAATACCACCATCCTCATGACAAAGAAAGGGAAGAAGGCGAGCCAGCCGATGGCCAAGTCCTCGCCGCCAGCCTCTTTTTCGACTATGGCGATACCCGCTACTATATGCAATCCGCTGCCGATACAGAATACAAAAAACTCCCCGCCACTGTGGCATTACTCTCCAAGGCTATATTCGACGCCAAAGAGCAGGGAATCAAGCAATTCGATTTCTGGGGTATCGCTCCAGAAGGCGCCCCAGCCACACATCCCTGGGCAGGTTTTACTAAATTCAAGCAGTCCTTCGGCGGCCATGCCGTACACTATGCCGGCACTTACGACATTATCGTCAGTCCAGCCAAATACCACCTCTACCAGCTTACCCGCCGGCTCAACCGCCTCCTCCGCCGCATCTAGGTAAGTTCCCGTGCAGCATTTACGAAAAGCACTCAGGCGCGTAATTCACTAGCATTGAGGAACATTAAGGCACAAATCTACCGAAGGTGGATTTTGCCGCCGGAGGGGCGGAGTGATGTGGTATACTTATTTACCACATCACCAAGCTTCCGAAAGCGGTGAATTACACAAAGCAACAACACAAGTTTTCGTATAAAACACCACTCATGCTATAATTAAATTATTAAAGAGGCTCTACATGAATTATTCGTCAAGCATAAAACCGCAGTTTAGCATAGCAGATTACCTCAAATTCACTAGCATTGCATTATATGTACTAGCTGCTATATGTTTTATGGTCTATACCACCGAACAAAATTATACTTTTGCCGAAGGTAATGATAGCACAGACCTCGGCTATGACATTGCTTCAGCCAATGCTTCTGTCACTGTAGATACTGCCTGTACCTTCTCCGGTACAGAAACATCTCCTCATACCTCTACTATATCCAATGGCCTAAGTAGCAATAACATTGGCACTACAGTACTTAAGACTACTTGTAACGATAGTGGAGGCTATGCACTCTATGCTATAGGCTATACAGATGATACCTATGGTAATACTAGTCTTACCTACACTGCTCCAGA
>JAZNGO010000102.1:0-1742 GCA_045576515.1 Candidatus Nanosyncoccus sp.
ATATGGGCATGGGTTTACGGTTCCCAAAAGGGGATATGGTTGCCATCGTTGCAGTTTTCCTTTTGACCGGACTGCTGTTTGCCATGTTTCTTCCGGGTCAAACGGCTTCCGGCGCTCTGGCGGAAATCTATCAAAACGGTAAAAAAGTCGAATAAATTTATTTAGGAAAGCGAAAATGGGCGTGATAGTCAATAAAAATAATTATAAAAACGATGAATTGTCCCGCAGGATAGATGCAGATCTTAGGGCCAAAGCATTAAACACTTCCGGTGCAACTGGTAGCAGAAGAGATGATTTAGATTTGGCGGAAGATGCAGAATATATGAAAGACCTTAAAAAAACCGGCAAGTTTGGCTGGGTGTGGGTAGTATTAATAATATTAGCTATACTTTCGATCATCTCGATAATCTTTTTGTAATAAAGTATAAGTATGTTGTATAATATATATTATGGATGATGATTACGAAGGAGTTGATAGTTCAGATTACGGCAACGTAAACAGTTCTAGCGGAGGTTGGCGTGATAAGCTAAAGGAGGCGATCCGTCCAAAATTGCCAGATTTTTCCGGTGAAGGTAGTAAGAGCGGAAAAAGAAGCCAAGCTAAAGGCGTGTTGGGAAATGCAGAAGATAGTGCAGTAGGTAAGAAGGGTGACAAGTCTAAGGCTGGTGGTATGTTGGGCGGTAAGGATTCTTTGACCGGGGGGCTGTATGCTGGCGCTGGTGGTGGAAAAGTAGGCATGGCTGTAAATGCTGCAAAATCTTTGAAAAATGGTAAAATCAAAGGCAAAGCAGTAAAGTACTCGGCGGTGGCTATTATAGTAATGGGCGTAGCCATGGGTGCGGTAGCGGCGGTAATACTTGGTGCGCCAGTATTTATGATAGCGACAATGGATTATAATTTGCAAGATTCTTTGGGTTTTTCGGAAACAGTAGCGGTATTAGAAGAACAGTCTGAACATGTAACTACGGCAATGCTTAGAAAAGGCGAAGTACCAGAAGATTTTGCGCAAGATTTAGCTAAAAATGGTATAGATGTAGGTCAGGTCACGGCTAAGGGTGATTTCGTAAAAACTAATGTATATATAGCGGGGCTAGACGAAGGCGAAGTGGCGGCTAGTGGTGAGTATAGAGTGATAAATGGCGATGATGGTGAGCTAGCTGTAATGTATGATGACAAGGTGATAACGGCGGATAATTTTGTAGCTACAGTAGAGTCTGACCCCAAAATGTATGCGGCTTTTGCCGAGGCAACTGATATATCAGCAAGGTTTTATTATAGTAGCGAAGTAGATAAGGTATATCAAGATATGGGTGTGTCACGTGGGAATTTTTATGATTGGGAGGCGACTGATGACCCCACTACCAATCAAGAACAATTTGAAGAATCTTTAGCGAAAGTATTAACGAGCGACTCTGACTTAAGCGTAGGTGGGTGCGATAAAGAAGAATGTAAAATAGATGCTACTATAAAGACTGGTGATAATGCTAGCGATAAAGTGGGTGAAGTGGCTAATAAAATAAAAGGCGATAATACTGAAGCCGCTACCGAAAAAGCTGCAGGGTTACTAAATGCGGCGGTATCTTCAAATGAGCCATACAAGGCAGCGAAAGCCTTTATTGCTGTGGAAGAGCCTTTGCAGCGAGCAAGAATTGGTGATAATGGTCCGGTGAATGAGCTGATGAATGTGCTGTCTACCGAGTCACAACTAACCTATACAGATGTAAATACTGGTAAAGAGGTT
>JAZNGO010000103.1:0-7736 GCA_045576515.1 Candidatus Nanosyncoccus sp.
ATTTTTTGGATTTTTTGTCTAGCTCAGCAAAGGAAGCCTCTGTAGGCCTGTCTTTGATGCCAGATTCGATATAGTTCCGCAAAACTCCCACCAAAATAAACGGCCGAATAAAAGTAGAGTGAATAATTCCCCACATAACAAGCCCGCCGATACCAGAAACGATAAGCGCTAAATTGTGCGGGTCGGTCAAAAACGCTAGGCTGCTATCACCATTGGCGGTTTCGGCGAATGCATTGGCAAGGGCCGCAAATGCATCTGGAAATGCCATGGTAATAAGGTAAAATATCCCGAAAAATGCTCCACCGATAACAACGACAGACAAAAGCCCTATGCCAAAGATACGGCCGAGGTTTCTAGCTAATGTTTTGCCATGCCGGAAAAACAGCACTGCGCCTTCTAGCGTAGCCTTAGTGGCTTTTTCGTTGCTACAGTAAAATACCCAGCCTAGACAACAGTCGCAAAGATACCCTACTACTACCTGAATAACACCAGAAATTGTGCCGCCTATTGCGCCGCCATTGTCACCGCCCACTGCGCGGCCAAGCGCCGTGATGGCATTGCCTATTTCATTGAAAATGCCTTTGATAACACTGGTAGCCGCATAATACGCCGCTACTGTAAGAAAGCGCTCTTTGACTATTTTTTTGCCTTCGCCATAAACATCGGCCGGCAAGGTGCCGTCTGCGATACCCCGAGTCATCATGGCGATTTGGCCGGCTTTGAATACGTAGGAGATAAAATGCGAGGCGATAGCTACTACGATAATACCTACTATTATGCCAATAACCAGCCCAATGAGGCCATTATTTGCGGCTTTGTCGGCGATGAAAAACCCGGCTGCGGAGACAAGGATAATTACCGCAAAAGATAGTGCATCCCACAGGAAGCGTTTGATGGAAAATGTTAGTGTTTGTTTGTAGATGGTTTTATTGTCCATAATTGCCCTTTGTTAAATTAAGTTAATTATAGCATATTTATATAGTGGCGTAGTGATAAACACGTGAGTGTAGACTGATACGCGAGTATTGTTTGTGAGGGATATTGTATTTATGTTGACTAATTTGAAATTATATCTGTAATATAACGACTTTTCCACAAGCTAGAAAAAACACTTGCGCAAAATAAATAAATAATATACAATGAAAGTACTTAAGGATAATCTTAAGGTCATACAATATAAACAAAAAGGAGTAATACATGAAAAAACATGTAGTTGGGTTGGCGACAATGCCGTTGATTGTCGCAGGTGTGACTGGAGCCGTAGCAAATCCAGTATTCGCAGATGGAGGCTATGTAGCCACTGGCTGCAGCGATTTACAGCATGCAATTAGTAGTACCCCGGATGTGGACACGAGCAAGCCGTTTCAGCGGCAAGAAAAAACATATGTGCAGCTTACAGAAAACTGTGTTGCAGATATTGTGGTGCCCAAGAACAAGTCTATAGTGCTATCGGTAGCTGGAAAAACGCTAACAAATGCCAGCGGTAATACTATCACCGTAGAGGCAGATGGTGCGCTTTTACTATCTAGTGTGAATTCTGGTGGCGAGAATAGCACCGTAGGAGCCTATATTAACACAACCAATGGCAAAGCTGTTATTGAAAACCATGGTTTTGCTGTGGTAAGCGCTACCCTCACTGCTGAAAATGGTGCGTATTCGATAATAAATGATGGTGAGCTGAATGCTCCAGAGCTAAGAGCTACTGGGCTTAAGATAAACAACTCTGGCACCCTAAGAATTGGACATGCAGATGTCGATAATGCCGACCAAGCTCGGCCGTATATAACGGGTTCCCTAAATGGCGAAGGGTATGGTGGTGACCCAGAGATTGTGGTTCCGGGTACCGTACCAGTAGGATATAAAACTACTTTGCAGTATGATAACCCGGCCTTCGCTGCGACTAATGGCTTTGGTATTGGTACTGCCGCACAAAATAGTGACGGTAGTGATATTTTGAGTATTACTGGGTCTGCGTTGGATGGTTTCCAATTTGAGGCAAAAAAGTCTGGCACTGTATACATCACCGAGGGAGACTGGACTGGCCTAGGCATTGGTCGCGAGACTACAGTATATGACCTATATTCCAACACCAAAGGTCTACTTACTCAAAGCATGTATGAGCATCTAGTGGAACATTACGGTTACAACCAACACGATTCAAGTAATGCCTTAACACAAGCTTTGGATGAGGGCAAGGATATTTATGTCAACCTATATGTAGACGACATGGATGCCGACAGCGTAGATGCAGCAGAAAAAGCCACTATTGCTGATGCCGCTGGTGATGCCACCATCGTAGGCTATGCGGATATTACCCTAGCCGTAGAAACGGATGAAGGAGATTTGATAGAACAAGTGGCCTATATACTACCTCGTGCTGTCAATGCCGCGGGCGACGTGTTATATGAAGGGTCTGTAAATGTGCGTTGGTCTGGGCTTAAGCTTGCTCAGCCTGCTAAGGGCTACCAACGGAACTACTATGCTATAGGCGTACACAATGGTAAGGCCACAAAAGTAGCCGCCTACGTAGATGAAAATGGTGATGCAATATTCCCTGCCGGCGCATTTAGCACTTATGCAATAGTATACGTAGATGTAGAAGTGCCTGTAACAGAAGATACGGCGAGTACACCAGAAACTGGCGCCGCAACATATTCTGACAACGGCAAAGCTATTACTTCGCTAGTAGGATGCATAGTAGCCGGTATCACAGTGGCGTTTACTATGATGCCAAAAATCAAAAAGCACCTAAAAAACAAAAAAGCCTAAGCGGCACTTGAAAGCCCCCGGTAAATGGGGGCTTTTTGGTGCAAATATTTTTTATTGCTTCTCAACATTGGTATATTATATAGCGTCTTTGCATGCCCTTGACTTTTGGGGTGAAGTGTGGTATAATTAAGGTAGGGTGAGAGTATTTTGATATCTTGGAGGTGTTATGCGTGACAAATGTATATGAGCCCGATGAAGCTACTATGTTTACCTATTTACGTGGTAGGCTGGATGGGCCGGGATTTGAACAGTCTAGGGCGGCACTGGCGTTTGCACGGAAAGCCCACAGTGGACAATCCCGCAAAAATGGCAAACCGTATATAGTGCACCCGTTATCTATGGCATGTGATGCTATAGCCTGTAAGGGTGCTACAGATGAGATTGTCGCCACTATACTCTTGCACGATGTGTGCGAGGACTGCAATATCCCGCTGTCGGCATTACCGGTAAACGACGTAGTAAAGCGCGGCGTGAAGCTCATGACGGTGAAGCCTTTTGAAGGCGAGGAGAAATCCGAGACTAAGCGAAGGTATTTTCACGAACTGTTGGACTCGAAAGAGGCCATAGTTACCAAGGCATTCGACCGTTATGCGAATCTCAATGATATGGAACGGGCGCTCTCCGAGGAGGCCATTGTGAAAAACATTCGCGAAACTCACGAGCTACTGATGCCGGTACTTAAAGAAGCTAAGTATGAGTACCCGGAGCTCTCGGATATGTTCCACACTATTCGCAAGATGCTGAGTAATACGCTCAAAATGATGGCGCTCTACCACAATGTAGAGCTAAAGTAAACACCTCACCCTGTAGCCTTCTCCATAGGAGAGGGCTATTTTTGTGCGTGAATATCTAGCTGGGTGTATGGTACGTGGAGCTTGTGGGACTCCATGGTAGTGTAGATAGCACGAAGTGCGTCGCGCCGAGCCTGGAGACGGTCTGATGGGTTGCAGGTAATAACCACTTGGTAATTGAGTGAGGAAATATCAAACTTGGTGATGCCCTGGTAGGCGGCGGTGGTGATGCGATCTTGCTTTTGCAGGTTTTTAACTATCTCCTCCATAATAGCTTCGGCTTTTTCTACTTTTAGCTCGTATGGCATGGGGATAGGAATGTAAACATAGCCTGGGTCTATTTCGACTTTGTCGATATTGCGATTGGCAATGGATACGGTGTTGTTGGTATTGATGTCTTGAATTTTGGTGGTGAGCAAGCTAACTGATATTACTGGGCCAAGGTTGTCACCGAATTTAATAACGTCACCGATTTCGTAATAATTGTCTGAAACAATAACAAAGCCACGGATGATGTCTTTGAGCGAATCTTGCAGAGCAAAGCCTATGACGATACCGGCGATACCAACACCGGCTAGCATAGAAGTAACATTGATACCGTAGATTTCGAGCACCATCAGGACCGTGATAATACCAAGAGCGCCGGCGACTATGCTTTTGAACATGCGGATGAGGGTTTTGTTCTTTTTGTTGCTCATGATTTTAGAATTTTTGTTTTCCCTGCCGTCTAGCACTCTAGCAACGATGCGATAAATAAGAAGGCTGAGCACAACAACGATAGCCGACCAAAAAAGCCGTTGAATCCAAACATTTTCAATAATACTTTTTATAAAATCCATATGGTTATTATAGCGTATAGTAAGACACTTCGTCAATAAGCGGCAACTCGCGACCACGCCATGTGGCGCGCACATCGCCTCTGTCGCCGAGCGCTATGATAGTGGGGTATTCTACTATGTCGTAGGTGGCGCAAAAATCTGTGTTGGTGTCTGGGTCCATGACTTCCAATTCCCTGCCGGTGCGGCGGTGAAATGTTTCTAGCCACTCGCTAACACTGCGAGAATAATCTTGGCCTTCCCGATAAACACAAACTACTCTCATGATTCCTCCTTTGGCTGCGCCGAATGAACACCATCTGTGGCGCTGGTTTTACGTTTTTGCTCTTTCAAGATATTCTCGAAATCCTCTAGAGTTTTGAACTCGCGAAAAACACTGGCAAATCGCACGTAAGCTACTTCGTTGACATCGGCCAGGACATCTAGCACGGCTTCGCCGACTTGTTGAGAGGTTATTTGGTCGGTGCCGTAGCTGTAGAGAATATCGGAGGCGCGATTTACTACGTCTTCTATTTCTAGCTCGGAATTGAAAAACTTGCCCACACTACGCTTAACGGCGAGCAGGAGCTTGTCGCGGTCGTAGATTTCTTTGTTGCCGCTACGCTTAACAACAGTAAGTGGCGGCATTTCGATACGCTCGTAGGTGGTAAAGCGGTGACCATCGGTGGATTCACGGCGCCGGCGAATCATGGTGCCGTCTACCGTCTCGCGGCTTTCTAGAACTTTGCTATCTCCTATTCTGAATTTCCGCTCCATGTCCGCACCTTTCTACAATTATTTCTTTTTCTTGGACTTAAGACGCGCGCGGAGGGATGGCGGTACATCCATGTCGTCGTCGCTAGCTACTGGCTCGGGCTCTGGGTCGCTCTTGATAGAATCCCACATGTTGGACTTGTTTTCTAGGGCAAAATCTTTGGGCTCGGAAGTAGGCTTTTCGCTGTGAAAGCTGGTGGACTCTAGTGCTGGTTCTGGCTCTGGCTCGGGCTCATTATAATAGTCTGAGTCAAACCCAGTAGCTACTACGGTAACGATAATTTCATCTTCAAGCTCTGGGCGGATAGAAGCACCAAAGATGATATTGGCATCTGGTGATACAGCGCCGGTGATGACCTCGGCGGCTTCTTGGATTTCGCTCATAGACATATCGTAGCCGCCAGCCACGGAGAATAGCACACCACGAGCGCCTTCTATTTTTACTTCGATAAGTGGTGATTCTACGGCTTGCTGGGCGGCGATAACAGCGCGGTTTTCGCCACTGGCCCGGCCAATACCCATAAGAGCAGAGCCGGCGTGCTTCATGATAGCTTTGACATCGGCAAAGTCTAAGTTGATAAGTGAATGCTCGGTAATAAGCTCGGAAATGCCCTGCACGCCCTGGCGCAGCACATCATCAGCGATTTTGAAAGTCTCAATAAGCGGAGTGCGAGGGTCTATAGTCTGAAGCAAGCGGTCGTTGGGGATGGTAATAAGTGCATCTACCTGGCGGGCGAGCTTGTCTATGGCGAGCTCGGCATTGGCACGCCGGCGAGCACCTTCAAAAGTAAATGGCTTGGTGGCTACGCCTACAGTGAGGATGTCTTTTTTGCGAGCCTCCTCGGCCACGATGGGGCCAGCACCAGAACCAGTACCACCACCGGCACCTAGAGTGATAAACACCATGTCGGCGCCATCTAGGGCCTGCTCTATAGCTTCCCTACCTTCTTCGGCAGCCTCGCGGCCCTTTTCTGGGTCGCCACCGGCACCTAGGCCTTTGCCGATATGTACTTTAACATCTGCAGGCGAATGATGTAGTGCCTGCGCATCAGTATTGATAGCTACAAATTCTACGCCAGAAAGGCCCACTTCTTTCATGCGTTCCACTGCGGAGCCACCGGCACCGCCAACTCCAACTACCTTGATACTAGCTTTGCTTTCCACCTCTGTAGGTTTAACCTCTGGCATAATATATCCTCACTTTAATATAGTACTAGTATATACCTAAGTGCGAGTTTTTACAAGGGGGTATTTAATGGCTGTTCGGAGATTAGAGAACAAGCACTACTAAGCCTACCTCAATATGCATCGCACCGAGTGTCCAAGGCTACGACTACTAATAGTATTGTAGGTTGGACCTGAATGTGCCCCAAAGGAAAAAGCGTATACCCATTCGTTTGTTCTAACTCCGCTGGACCAATAGCCCCCATCGTTACCCACGCTGGCCCAACTGTTCCATACGCCATTATATACGAAATATGTAGGATCAAGGTGCATATTACCGCTAGCACCACTGATTAAACCTTGCATTTCTATTAATTTTTGGTAAGATTTTTCACCACTAGAGGCAGGTAGTTTCCAGCCAGCTGGGCAGATGGATTGGTTTACGTCAGTACCACCCGATGAGTAGCTACTAGAGTCGTTCATGGCTACAGCAGCAGTCCAGTTATAGTAGTTGCCTATATGGTAGTGAACGCCACCAGAAGTAGCTGATGGGTCCGTTACAGTCCCCCTATTGAGAGCACTGCCTCTATCAGTTATCTTGCCATTCCAGTAAAGATTGCCTGGGTCGTACGATTCTGGCGTAGTAAAAGCTGCACTCCAAGTAGTGTCACCAGCAGCATAGGTATTAGTAAGCCTACCGGCATCTACCCAATCTATTGGGACGTCGGTATTGGTGGAGTTAATATTTGCGCCGCCGTTTACTATGTCAAAATCTAGGTTTTGCGTCATCCAAATGTTATTATCAGCTAATTTTGCTACCAAGTATGTTTTTTCATCACGGTTGTCCATTACTTGCATTTCATCGCCCGTATTGATCAATGTAGTTCTAATAGTATCGGTATCTTGCATAGATACTGGTGGTTGCGGTTTCCCCACCGCATAGAAGTTGATGATGTTGGAATAGGCGCCGCTAGCCTGAGTGGTACTAGCCCTTACTGCTACTTTTAGGGCTATGGACTGGCTGTCTGCGGGGAGTTTGGTGTCTATGAGTACGGCGGGGTTATTCGTACTAGTGCTGCCATCTGTACTAGTGGCAGTGGGGAGGCCATTGTAGACAGACCAGGTAGTACCGTTATCTTTTGATGTAGAGTAGCCCCAGGTATTATCTGTGGTAAGTGAAGCTTGGGACGCATTAGTGGGGATACTGGTGAAGGCAGCGTTGATATTGTCACTGCGAATAAGATCTGAAGTATTGTAATATGTAGATTCTGTATCATTACTACCTACATCGGCATATAATGCATAGCCATAGGGGGTATTGCTAGCTACACTTACTGTGATGGTATTACTTTCTGCAGTGTTGCCTGGAGCTAGAGTATCTATAGCTAAATCAGTATCTGATAAAGTAATGGATAAACTAGGT
>JAZNGO010000104.1:0-36395 GCA_045576515.1 Candidatus Nanosyncoccus sp.
CAGGTACAGAATATGCAGATGAGGCAGAGTTCATTGCACCAAATGAATCAGCAGACATCACTCTATATGCCCAATGGGCTTACTATACTACCATTACCTTTGATGGCAATGGTGCTACTAGTGGCACTATGTCACCACAGACAGTAGTAGCAGGTACCCCACAGAACCTTACAAAGAATACATTCGTGAGGACCAACGCTACCTTCATAGGCTGGAATACACAGGCTAGTGGCAGCGGTACTAGCTACAGCGATGGAGCAGAATACATAGCTAGTACACAATACCCAGAAGACATCACCCTCTATGCCCAGTGGGCTTACACTACCATCAGCTTCAATGGCAACACTAGTGACTCTGGCACCATGAATCCTATTACCATAGCCGGTGGTACTACATCCAATCTCCCAGCCAAAGCATTTACCAAAAACAACTGTATCTTCACTGGCTGGAATACAGAAGCAAGTGGTACTGGCATAAGCTATGGCAATAGTACGCCTTACACTGCTAATGCTACAGCAAAAGAAGAATTCACCCTCTATGCTCAGTGGCAATGTATTTCCCAAGTAAACTACTATGGTAATGGCGCTACTAGTGGAGAAATGGCTTCTAGCATCATACTAGGTGGCTCTACACTCACCTTCCCACAAAACTCATACGCTAAGGATGGCTATATCTTTAACGGCTGGAACACACAGCCAAATGGTACTGGCACCTCCTACCCAGACCAAGGCTCATTCACCGCTCCTATGACTCCAGCTACTACACTAGACCTTTATGCGCAGTGGGAAAAATTACCAACCTACATGCAGGATGTAGCTACGTGGGGCAGTACATTAAGCCAAGGTGATACCATGG
Organism: Candidatus Nanosyncoccus sp.; assembly: GCA_045576515.1. Lineage (GTDB taxonomy): Bacteria > Patescibacteriota > Saccharimonadia > Saccharimonadales > Saccharimonadaceae > Nanosyncoccus. Next base: position 856 of record JAZNGO010000104.1, read on the forward strand.
AAGCGGTAGATAAGCGCGATGGTAAAACCTACTATGTTTCTAGACTAGCAGACAATAAAATCTGGATGACCCAAAACCTAGACCTAGACCTCAAGACTGATGGCTCTATAGTCTACGATGCCACTACTACCAATATCTCTAGTGCCTGGACTCCAGCTAATGCCACCATTAGCTTTACTGGCACAAGTGTAAGTGGCTGGAGCAACAATGACAGCACACCATACTCTGCAGACCCAGGCCCACTATTTATTTACTCTTCTGGTACTACTAGCAACGACGACCAGTACACTTCACTAGAGGCTTGCCAACAGGCCCACTCAGACTGTAGCATGCACAATCACGCTGGCAACTACTACAACTGGTCTGCCGCAGTAGCTATGAACGACACTTCAACTATAACTACCAACTATAGCAACGCCCCCGGCTCTATCTGCCCAGCTGGCTGGAGGCTACCTACTGGTAGGGATAGTGACAATACTGCCGCCAGTAGAGAATGGAATGCCCTGCTTTATGCTGAAGGTGTAGCCAGCAGCCCTACAGGCGATGGCTATACTACAGACGGCTTTAACAAAATCCGCAAGAGCCCTTTGTGGCTAGCTCGGTCTGGGTACGTCTACAATGGCTCGCATTACGGTACCGGCAGCAGCGGTCGCTATTGGTCTAGTACGGTCGGTTCTAGTAGCAATTCGTACCTACTCTACTTCTATTCAGGCAGTGTTTACCCTGCCGACGGCGGTGGTAGGAGCGGCGGTTACTCCGTACGCTGTATTGCTCAGTAGTTAGCTAGTAGCGTTTCCGTTCTCGGTTTGTCTCCGCAACTCTTCCGCGGAGACATTTTTTTTGGAAAATACAGACTCAAATGCTACGCCCCCTCTCTCCCAGCCAAAATGAGCGCCTCCGCGCTCATTTTGCTACCCTATACCCCTTGTGCTTTTCGGTAAAATGTGCTATAATGGCTACATGGCTAACAAAAAGCGCAAAAAAACATCCAACACCAAACGTCGCACGGCGAAATCTACCAGAGAGGTAAAGCCCGAACACGAGCTACCTGGTGGATTTTGGCGTCAAACAGCAGCCGTGCTGATGATCGCGCTTGCGCTTTTCTTTGTAATCACGTGGTTTGGCCACGGTGGCTCGGCACTCAATGCCGTGCACGATACCACCAGCCAGGGCATAGGCCTAGCTACCTACTGTATACCAGTGCTCCTGGTATACCTAGCCGTACGCATATTTCGTAGCGAGGACAACCGCGTAGCTATACCAGTATACATAGCTAGCGTACTCATGCTCCTATGGGTAGCCGGTATCGGCGCTATATGGGGCAATGGTGGTATAGTTGGCGGCTGGCTCAATGGCATTATGACCCAGGCGCTAGACCAAGCATTTGTCATTATTATATATATAGTACTAGTATTTATTACGCTGTGTTTTATACTACAGCTTTCGCCTATTACTATGTTTAAAGGCACCAAGAATATGGTAAAGCCGGGCAAAAAGGCCGCAGCCGAAGATGGCGAGGGTTCAAAGAAAAAGCTCGGACAATTGCAAATAAAAGTAAACTCCGGCCTAGGCGCCGCTGAGTCTGCCAAGCCCGCTGCAGCTAAGCTACTGCACAAGTCTGCTATCAAGCGCCCAGCTCCCGCGCCAGAGCCCGCCAAAGAGCCCACTGCTCTTACAGCGGTCTCCGACCCAGCCTGGAAAATGCCTTCTACTGATTTGCTCGAGAAAAAGCAATCCCCAGCCGACGCTGGCAATATCCAGCAAAACGCCTACATTATTAAGTCTACCCTAGCAGAATTCGGCATAGAAGTAGAAATGGAAGGTGCCAATGTCGGGCCACGCGTTACTCAGTATACCATGCGCCCACCTGCAGGTGTAAACCTCAGCAAAATACTCTCCCGTGACAAAGAGCTGGCACTCAACCTCGCCGTAGACAAGATACGTATAGAAGCCCCCATCCCGGGCACTCGTTCGGTAGGTGTAGAGATACCCAATGCCCGCTCTGCCGACGTGCGCTTGCGTGGCGTACTAGAATCTAGCGAGTGGAAAAAATCCTCCGACCCGCTTACTTTTGCAGTAGGGAAAGACATCTCTGGCCGCGCCGTGGTAGCCAATCTTGCCAAGATGCCTCACCTTCTCATCGCCGGTACCACTGGCTCTGGTAAGTCTGTTATGACCAACACCCTCATTAGCTCCCTCTTATACCGCAATGCGCCGTCCGATATGAAGCTTATAATCGTAGACCCCAAGCAGGTAGAGATGGCCCAATACCAAGACATTCCTCACCTGCTTACGCCTATCATCACTAGCACCGAAAAGGCTCTCTCCGCCATGAAGTGGGCCGTGGGCGAAATGGAACGCCGCTACACCCTAATGGCCGAAGAAAAAGTCAAAAACATCGGCGACTACAATGCCAAAATGGCCAAGTCTACCGACCCGAAAGATGGTAAAATGCCATATATAGTAATAATTATAGACGAGATGGCAGACCTTATGATGATGGCTGGCAAAGACCTAGAAATGCTAATAGTGCGTATAGCCCAAAAAGGTCGTGCTGCTGGTATACACCTAGTGCTTGCTACCCAGCGGCCAGAAGTAAAAGTTATTACCGGGCTTATCAAAGCTAACATCCCTGGGCGCATCGCTTTTGCGGTAGGCTCACAAATGGACTCTCGCATAATGCTAGACCAAGGTGGTGCCGAAAAGCTACTAGGTAAGGGCGACATGCTATTACTTACTACGGAGATGATGGGCAAGCCTCGCCGTATTCAGGGCGCCTGGGCATCGGACGACGACATCGCCAAAGTCCCCGATTTCTTGCGCGCACAGCGTCCACCCGAGTACAATTCCGAAGTAGTAGCCCAGCAAGTCGCCATCAAAGGCATGGGCGGTGGCGGTGGCGCCGGCGACCTAGGCCGTAGGTTTGACCCCAACGACCCTATCGTACGCAAAGCCGTAGAAATATCCCTCAGCAAAGGCAAATTCTCCACCGCCATGCTCCAGACATACCTCGGCAAAGGTCACGGGTTTGTGTCTGGGCTAGCTATATGGTTTGAGGAAATCGGCGTGATAGGCCCACAAAACGGCAATAAGCCCCGCGACCTCCTCATCTCCTCCATGGAGGAATTTGACACCTTGGCCAATGCCTAATAAATACCCCTGCATTGTTGCATAATTCATCGCGATTGAGGAACATTAAGGTAAAATCACCTTTAGGTGCATTTTGCCGCCGGAGGGGCGGAGCTTTGGTGTATAATCTCTGATTACACCAAAGCGTAGCTTCCGAAATGCGATGAATTATGCAACAACACCGATATTATCCTCGCATTTTGCCAAAGTATGCTATAATAACTATATGCAGGATGGGAGTATATCACCAGTTGGGAAATTTTTCCGCAGCAAATGGGTGTGGCTAATAGGCGCTATAGATATTATCATTATCATTATTATTGTTGTTGTCGCTATCAGCGAGGCTGCCAAAACAGCTACCATCAGCTTTAATATTACGCCAATAGACGCCACTATCACTGTCAATGGCTCTGGAGGTTACAAAAACAGCGGCGAAGCTTTGGATAGTAATAATAGCAGTGGCGAGGCCTATTCTTTTGCCCCTGGCACCTACGAGATTCAAATCTCCCACGCCGATCTAGACACTAAGACATTCATTGTTGATTTGGAGCCTAACAGCAATATCACTATTACCACATTCCTATCCCAAGACGGCCACTTCAGCTATTACACTCTCAAGGATAATTACAGCTCTTTCTATAGGTTAGCCAGTATGGCCTCCGCCGGGAACAATCAAACTACCGACCACGATGCCTCCGCCGAAGATTTTATAGATGATTTTGAAAAGCAGTATGGTTTGTTTACTACTGAGCTTCCCATCAAATACAAAAAATCCGAAGGCTTTGGCAGGGAACTGCAAATTCTCATGGACGTTACTATTCGTGCAGACTATAGTTGTGATATCACACTTTGCCTAGAGGCCTTAATGGTAGGCACAGATAGTAAAGACCTAGTCAAATCGCTGCTGCAAGAAAAAGGTTTTAATGTGGAGGATTATGAAATTAATTACACGATTTTCTAAAAAACCACTTATCGCATGCGCCACTTTTTGTGCACTTGCGTTGGGTGTTTTTGCTGGAGTGCATTATTCTCACGCCCTCACAGACGAGCAGTACAAAGCCTATTCGGATGCCGATATCTACTTCTACTCCAACGATTGCGTCGGTGGCGGGAAATTTGGCAATGTTTGTGGCAACAGTGCCGAAGAAAAAGTCTGGTCTATTTTGCGGCAAACACTCGATCCAATACACGCTGCCGCTGCATTTGGCAGTATAGCGCACGAAGGTGGCTTTCAGCCAGTAAAATGGGAGTACGGCAAAGTCGTAGACACTAGCACTTGTAGCTTTGTCGTTAGCTGGGATGGCCTGTATAATGGAGCCTACGACGGCAAATACGGTGTAGGCAGCTTTGGCCTTACTTCAGGGCTCAGCGATTATCTTCATTATGTCAACGACAACGCTCCAGATTTGCTAAAATATTTCAAAGACCCTGCCAATACATGCATCTCTAGCGGCGATGACCTCGCAGAAGAAATCGGCGAAAGCGAGTATAATCGCCTTATAGACTTAGAAGTAAATTATTTCGTCAACGAGTGGATCCCCAAATACAAAGGAGATTCTATCTATGACGGTTTTCTTGCGACTACAGACTTGAGAGAAGCCGCCATGTACTGGGCACACAACATCGAAGTTTGCTCTGCCTGTGGCTATGATGAGGGAGATAGTCAGCTCTACATTCGTGCTGACGCCGCCGAAGATTATTACAAGCAATACAAAGATTTTACCTGCTCATCTGGTTCGCCTAGCTCATTTGGTTCTTCTAGCTCATCCACTAAATCTACCTCATCTACTTCATCCTCAAGCGATACCTCCTCTAGCACTCCTTCGCCCAGTTCAGTTTCTGGCAAGGACATCATTTGGATAGGGGATTCCGACTCAGTATTTGCTGGCGAAGATTTAATAGATGGTACCTTCCCGGGCATCAAAGATAGTGGGGGATGGGGTCCATCATTTGGCGATTCAAAATCATACGTTATGAGCTGTAAATACATTAGTGAATCTGGAGGTTGCGGCCTAGACAACCCATCCGGCCTCGAAATTTTAGAGAAAATCATCAGCGAGAACGGCCTCCGGCCTTACCTAGTATTTGCGCTTGGCGGCAATGGTGGCTGGGACGAAACTAGTATGAAAAAATTCCTTGAGCTTATAGATGGCCAAGACGTCCAGGTGGTCATCACTACTGCCAAATACCGCACAGTAGATTATCCAGAGGGCAATGCCTTAGCAAGAAAAACTGCCGAGGAGCACCCAAATATCTACTTGGCAGATATAGCAGCGAATTACAGCGATGATTACTTTAGCGACAATGACATAGAGTTCAATACCGAAGGCTCCGAAATGTTTATCCGCACCATTAAAGAAACCTTAGATCAAGCCAAAAACGGCGACTGCACCACCGGTGACTTTGTTTGGTACCCTCAATACATGGGCGAGTATAGTGGCATAGAAGTCGAAGTAAAAACAAGCCCAGACAGTTCCACGAAAGTAAAGACCACAATGGGCGATATTGGCTGTGGACCGTTTTCCTTTGCTATGATGGCGAATATGCTCTTGCCACAAGAAATTACGCCAATAGACACCATGAAAATAGCCATAGACACAGATTCAATAGTCCTAGGCGGAAGCATTGGCACTGTACTCACCAAAAACCTAGCCGAACATTACGGTATGGAATGGGAGAAACTGGATAATTCCTCTACCGAAGCATCTATCAACGACATTAATAAACACCTCAAAGAAGGATGGATGATAGAAACCGCTGGAGGCGGCAGTACCCCCTATACCCCCGGTGGGCACTATGTAGGCATACGTGGCATCGATAGCAATGGCAAATGGTTGCTCGCCGACCCAGGCCACTCAGAAGATGTGTCCCAACAACCTTGGGATCCTAAAGATGTCGTATCTGCAGGTATGAATATTGATAACGTCTACGCATTCAGAACCACTGGCAGCACTCCGTGTAACGTTAATATGTGTAAGGGCGACAGCGGCACCGGCGTAGAGGCAAGTAAGCCTATCGGCCCTATTCACGAGGATTCATCAGATGTTCCTTGTGATCCACGCACCAAAGACCTAGGCATTAGGGACGATGCTTATTACAACAATCAAAGATATTCCATAAGGCTATGTTCCATACCAAATATCAAAATGACTGGCACTCAGGGCGATGATGGTGATGATGGCTACGTGCATGTAAACTCTAGAGTATCAGGCGCATTCTACTCACTTAGCGAAGAGCACAACAAAAGATGCGGCAATTACCTCGAAGCCGTAGATGATTACAGAACCAATGCCGAGCAGACCGCATTTTACAACGCATACCTCAGTGGAACCGGCAATCTAGCGGCTGCCCCGGGAAGCCAATTTGCTAATCACCAAGGAGGGCTAGCCATAGATTTCAACACATCCACTTATTGTAGTAGTGATCCTAGCGTAGCATCTGGGCCTAATGGCTGGTTCGAGCCAGACTTCTTGGCTAACTTTGGCCTCCAAGACGGTAGAAGGTTTTCGTCACCAGAAAACTGGCATGTGGATGCCCTGGAGGATTAGTGAGCAAGATAATATTTAATATCAGCAAGGAATCATAACAAATGGAAAACAATCAAACCAATCGTCGTGTTAACCCCATTATTATCATAGTAGTTATTTTGCAAATAATCTTTATTATTTTTGCAGCCACCGCTATTTACAATTTGCTGCACCAAAACACCGAGGTGCCAAAAATGAGAATCAGCAACTACTCCGCATTACCACAGGGTGAGATTATTGGCAGTAGCAACACTTCAAACACCAAAAAAATAGATTTTACCCTTAGTGACGAATCCAAGAGAACAATAGAAAGTGTAATCTACGAAGCAGCCTCGCTCAACAACAAAGGTGTTACGCCAAATAGTGGCGCCAAAATACGTGAGGGTTCTGCCCACTATGTATACATCCAAAGCATAAATAGTTACTTTCTAAATTTTATCGTAGATATGGAAGAGCTAGGCCAATCTTACCGTTTTGTGTGGTCCTTCGACAACAACCCCTCCAAGCAGGGAACACCACCCGATGTTGTTATGCTAATGGCATTTTGCCCCAAGTCAGACGAGCTAATCTATGGTGATTTTGGTTGCAAAGATGCCTACGATGGCCACGGCCTAAACATAGCCGTCTACAATCTCTTGCGGTACAATCTGTTTAGTGATTTTACTGTAGGTTTATCCGATACCTATCTATACGAGCCTCTTACTATCAGTATCAATACCAGCTCTGGTAGCGATTCCGCCAAAAGTGCCGCAGTAGAAGAAGTGTCGGCCTATCTAGCTGCCTTAGGCTTCGACCTAAATGATTTTGAATACAAAACAGACTTTATCGAGATAGCAAGATAAGCACCCTGCCAAGTCTACCCCTTGCACTTCACCTCATCTTATGCTATAATTACATCATAATATTAGCTCAGCAAACGAGCCAACCTATGCAAGAGCATAGGCATCGGTAGCGTTTGCTTTAACCAAAGGAGTAGTATGAAAGAATACGAACTTTCTGTCTTGTTTCATCCCGACCTCGAGATAAACATAGACCCCGCCCTCGACAAGGTCCAAAAAATTGTCGAATCCGCAGGCGGCACTATTGACTCCGTGGAAGCCGATGGCAAAAAACGCCTCGCCTATCCTATCAAGGGTCAAGGGTTTGCTATGTACTATTACTATATAGTATCGCTCCCACCAGAAGCCCCTGCCAAAATTTCTTCGGTACTCAATATCACCGACGAAGTTTTGCGATACCTGCTCGTTCACAAAGACGAGCACCGGGCCAAGCCAGAAGCACAGCCCGCGGAGTCTGCAGAAGACACCAAAGAAACTAAATAACAAGGAGATAATTTATTATGCGCGGTTTTAGCAAAGCAATCATCACAGGTAACCTCACTCGCGACCCAGAGTTGCGCAGCACCCCCAATGGTGCCAGTGTCTGCAGTTTTACTGTAGCAGTGAATCGCGTTTATCGTGATGCTAGCGGGGAACAAAAAGAAGATGTATCTTTTATTGACTGTTCAGCTTGGGGCAAACTTGCCGAAATGATTAGTCAATACGCCAAAAAAGGCACCGGAGTGCTCGTATCTGGTCGTCTCGACCAACGCAGCTGGGAAGACAAAAACACCGGCCAAAAGCGCTCCCATGTTGAAATTGTAGTCGAAGATTTCAATTTCACCGGCGGTGGTTCTCGCGACAATGGCGGCTCCAACGCAAGCTTTGGTTCATCTTCTTCCGCAGGTAGTTCTGCCGCAGATGTCCCTGCCGAAGATATGCCAGACGACATCCCTGATGGCGAAATCGACCTCAGCGATGTACCATTCTAATAATAAGGAGATATATGAGAAGGATAAAAGCAAGTCCCAATTTACACTTCGATTATCGCGACACCAAAACATTACAGCGATATATCGATAGTTACGGCCGTATTGAGCCTATCGCCAAGACAGGCCTCTCAGCCAAGCAACAGCGCCAGCTAGCAGTCGCTATCAAGCGTGCTCGCCATCTAGCGCTCTTGCCATTCGTATCAAACTAACAAGGAGTAAAATGTACGGACCAACAGATTTAAAGAAAAACACCTTGATTACCCTGGATGGTCAGCCTTACAAGGTGGTTGAATATTCTCAAAAAGTCATGGGCCGGGGTGGTTCTATCGTCAACGTTAAGGTCAAAAACCTTATTTCTGGCGCTCTCCTCCCTAAGACCTTCAAAGGTCAGGAAAAAATCGAGCCCGCTGAGGTTACTACCCGCAAGGTGCAGTATCTTTACCGCGACGACGAGAAATTCTACTTCATGGACCCAGAATCTTTCGAGCAATACGAGCTCTCTGCCGATATGGTAGGCGACATGAAAGATTTCATGAAAGACGGCGATGAAATGGAGATCCAATTCTACAATGGCACTCCTATCAATCTAGTCTTGCCAAAAAACATTTGGCTAGCAGTTACTTACACCGAAACTGCCGTCAAGGGCGACACTACCAGCTCGGTCATGAAAGACGCCACCCTCGAAACAGGCGTAGTTATCAAGGTGCCAGCGTTCATCAAGGAAGGCGACATTGTGTCGGTAGATACAGATACATATGCATACCGCGAACGCAAAAAATAGAGGCTATCACAAAATTGAGGGCGCCACGCGTGCCTTCAATTTTGATTTTGCCGGCAAAGTAGTGCTAGACATCGGCTCATCCACCGGTGGGTTCACCGAAATAGCCTTGGAGCGCGGTGCCACCAAAGTTATCGCCGTAGAAAAGGGAACCAACCAAATGAAATCTCCCCTCCGCTACGACCCCCGCATCGCCCTACACGAAAAAACCGATATTTTTGATTTTACCCTCGCAGACAATCAAAAACCAGACGTCATCGTAGCCGACGTATCATTCTTAAGCTTGACAAAAATCTTAAAGTATGCTAAAATACACTTATCCCGTAGCGATACGGCCTACTTGGTGATGCTCAAACCTCAGTTTGAAGCCACTCCAGCTATGCTAAACAAAGGCGTAGTCAAAAACGAGAAAATCCGCCGCACTATCATCAAAAACTTTGAAACATGGCTAAAATCCAACGGCTTTGTTATTATTAACAAACGCGACAATACACTTGCCGGCAAAAACGGCAATTTAGAAAGATTTTATTATTTAATGCTTGCAAAAAAATAAACTTAAGCATATAATAATATGTATGAACTTATTGCATGGCGTGGGCGACTTCTTCTCGCTAGATATCGGGACAAATTCGATGCGTATCGTACAGCTTTCTGGCAGTAGCCAGCGGGGCTGGTCTTTGCAAAAATACGCTTACGTAGCTATTACCCCACAGCTAGCTCAAGATTCTTCAGAGATGGGTAGAGCTCGCCTTGGCGAAGCTATTCTTGCTGCGGCCAATCAAGCCGGCATTCGCACTAAAAACATCGCCATTGGTATCCCAGCTTCCAAATCTTTCACTTCCATCGTAGAAACAGAAACTCTCCCCGAAAAAGAGCTCATTAAGTCTTTCAAATACGAAATAGACAAATACGTCCCTATGCCACTTAGCGATGCCAAGGCCGACTTTATCATTCTCGGCCCCAGTCCCAACGACCCGTCAAAGACAGAAATTCTCGTATCCTCCGTAGCCAAAGAGTACGCCGAGTCCACTATGGAAATGATTGAAAAAACCGGCCTCAATATCATAGCCATGGAGCCAGAGCCGCTAGCCATGGCTAGGGCGCTTAATGTTCCTGGCGCTACCGGTGCCACCATGATAGTAGATTTTGGGGAAGAGTCCACTGATATAGTTATCATGTACAAAGATTATCCGCGCCTCGTGCGCTCTATCCCAGGCGGGGTAGATGTGCTTATCCGTGCTATTGCCAATGGCCTCAATGTGCGCCTAGACCAAGCCCGTCAATTCATCATGAAATTCGGTCTCGACGAAACCCAAGTTGAGGGCCAAGTGTTTAAGATCCTCAATACTCACCTAGATAGCTACGCCGCCGAGCTTACCAAATCTGCTCGTTTCTTCCAAACCAAATACCTCGGCGTGAACGTGGGCGGTATTGTGCTGGCTAGCTATGGTAGCACTATCCCACTTTTCCCAGAATACATCGAAGCCAAAACCAACATCCCCGCCATGCGTGGCAACCCATGGCAGTTTGTCCGTACTAGCGCCAGCCAACAGCAGGCTCTCGCTAGTGTATCTAGTGATTTTGCCGTAGTGATAGGCTTATCAGAAAGGAGTAACGATTAATGTCCCGCGAAATCAACCTAGTACCAGATATCAAAGCCGAGATGCTCAAAGCTCTCCGCATGCGCAATATCATCTTATTTGTCTGTATTGTTGTGTCCATTGCTGGTGCCAGCGTGGCCGCCATTTTTGCCCTTATCATGGGCGGGCAACAGTTTGCGCTAGATAGTAAGAGCAAAACATTAGATACCATGTCTAGTAAGCTTAGCTCGTACAGCGACCTCGGTGAATTTCTCACCATCAAGAATCAAATCGATGGCATAGACTCTCTTACTAGCAACAAAAAGGTCCTTTCTCGTACCTTTGGTATACTAGCTGCACTTATTCCTACAGGCGATGACAGCATTACCATTTCCAAGCTAGATGTAAATCTCACCGGCACCTCCACAAATAGCTCCGATTTTGCCAATGGCAACCCTACGCTTAGCTTTGAAGCCTATGCCAACGCCGGTAAGGAACCATACATCGACTACAAAGTTCTCGAAGCGTTCAAAAAAAGTATGCAGTTTATGTACTACGATTACGGTAGCTATGTTGACAAAACCGGTGCTACCATCCCGGCCTACTGTATGATAGAAGCTGGCCAAGACGGCGCCACCTTCTCCGACCCAGAAAAAGGCCGCTACGCCTACTGGACTATTGAAGCCGAAGGCTGTAATCCTTCAGCTCAGTCTGACCCTACTGATTCTTCCGATTCTACTAGCTCGTCTAGTGCCACCAGCTCCACCAAGGCCGACGCCCCAACCTACACTACCGAATCTTACGAAGGCCAAACCGTTGTCAAAATCTGGCGCACCCCGCAATTCGATTCTTGGTACAAAACCACTCAAAAAGAAGGCGAGCCCTATATGAGTCTAGATGGCCAAATCTCCGGGGTAGAGCACTTCGAAAGTCAATGCATTTCTTATACTGGCAACATCGGCGCGGATGCTACCACTCCCAAATGGGTAGACAACAAGCTTTGCCAGCTCGTGCCAGACGGTGTAGATGGGATAGTTATTTCCAACTCTTCCAATGGCCGTGACTCTGGGAATGAGTTGGTCCTTAGGTTTAGCGCAGTTATTACCCTAGACCCCAAAGCTTACGAATTTGTCAATACCCACATGCTAGCTATACCACCTACTGGGCGCCGCAATGTCACAGATTCATACGTACAGGTCCAGTCTATGTTTGGTGAACGCGCCAAAGATTGCAAAGAAGATGACACTGATTGTTCCGCAAGTACCAACACTGACACAACTACAGACACAGATAACAATACAAACGGAGGCAACAATGGCTAAAGAAATTGCTATCGGCAAACGCGCCAAAATCACTAAAGCTCAGCAAAATATGCTTCTTTCTGTAGGGGTAGCTTCTATTATTTTGGGTGTATCTACTGCGCTAACCATTCGTTTTATCCAGCAAATTTCCTTCAATTCTAAGGTAATCGCCACCGAAGAAGAGTCCATAGTGGCCTACTCCGACGCCATCAAATCTATCGGTGTATGCAAGAGCCCCAAAGGCACTATATATACAGAAGACGAGCTAGGCAGCTGTTTTCCAGATAGCATAGACACGGCCTCCATCCCAAATACACTCCGGGCCAATGTGTTGGAAAAACTTGCCGCCAACGAAGCCCTCAACTCCGTGCCCAACGAATCTTCCTCTATTTGCGTAGACCCCACCAGTGGCAAAAATTACACCTACAAAGACCTTAAAGATATTCTAGATGATGCCAAGAAGTCTAATAGCGCTACCGAAATCTCCGCGGCCAATCAACTCATGAAAAGCTGCTCGGCTTTGCGTGTTATTCCAGATGCCTTGCCTTCATACAAAAACGAAGAAGCTCTTTTGGCTAGCCTCAACAAGCTATTCATCGATGCCGACTGGCAGCCAGAGTCCCTTAGCCCAGGCGGTGCTGTCCCCGACAATCTTATATTGCCCGATGGCGTCAATGCCTTGCCAGTAAATCTATCCGTAGAAGCCGACGCGGGCACCACCGTTAGGGTACTCAGTAATATCGAGCGTTCTATCCGTGAATTTGATATCAGCAGCGCTTCCATCGAATGGAAAAGTGGCAACACCCTTTCTTTGCAAGCTCCGGCCACCGCATATTACGTAGACAAGGCATCGCTTGCCGAAACAGACATAGTTATCACAGGAGAACAACAATGAAAACAGATTTACTTACATCTATAGTCATAGCCATCGCGGGTGTAGCAGCTGGTTTTATTGTTACCAACATGCTCCTTGCACCCATCGAGCCGGTTTCAGTTACTTCCATCGAGTCTAGCGTCAATGCCAATCTAGCCGAGCCAGACCCAGAAGTATTCAACTACCGCGCTCTCAACCCTACTGTAGAGGTATACGTTGGTAATTGCGAAGAATACAATGATTTTGGCGAATGTGTAGAGTCAAATACTGAGCCTGCTCCACAAGAGGGGGAATAATGGCCTCCCTCACCAAAGAAGCAGAAGACAAAATCATTGAGCTTCTAATTAGCGAAGGCTTGGCCGACTTTAATCTTGTTGACAATATCAAACAAAAAGCCGAAGCCGAAGGCAATTCCGCCATCGCCGAGCTGGTCAACCACAAAATCATCAGTAACGACATGGTTTCTCATGCCACAGCCGTAATAGTGGGCATCCCCTATGTAGAGCTCAAAAACATCACTATAGACCAAGAAATATTGGGGAGAATCCCCCGCGAAGCGGCCCTCCGTGTCACGGCCGTACCTATCGGTGAAAAAGATGGCGTGCTCAATGTAGCCATGCTAGATGCTGCCAACGTGCAGTATACAGACTATTTATCTAGCCTTGCCAACCAGCCTATTAGGGTGTGGATGTCATCCGAGCGCGGCATCCGTGAGGCTCTCGACCAGTACCATGGTGATTTCTCTGGTGTAAAAGAAGCCGTGCAAGAAACTACCGTTTCAGACGACACCCAGTCCGATGCTAAGACTATAGTACAGGATTCTCCTATATCCAAAGCTCTTACTACTATTCTTAGCTACGCCGCCAAAACCAAAGCCTCCGATATTCATATCGAACCTTTGGAAGATTCGCTTATTATTCGGTGTCGCGTTGATGGCGTGCTCCGTAAAATCATGGAACTCCCCAAAACAGTTGCGCCAGCGCTAGTATCTCGTGTCAAAATCTTAAGTAACCTCAAAATAGATGAACACCGTGTACCACAAGACGGCCAGTTTACCGTACTAGTAGATGGCCAAGAGATTGATTTGCGTATAGCTATTTCGCCTGTCACCTGGGGCGAGCAGGTGGTAATTCGTTTGCTCGACAAAACCGGCGTTTCCATGGATATCGAGAAAATGGGCATGTCAGGTAGGGCCTTGCGCACCGTACTTGCCGGTATCAAAAAACCCAACGGCATGATACTTACTTCTGGCCCTACTGGCTCTGGTAAGTCTACTACTCTTTACGCACTCATCCAAAAAATCAAAACCGAAGCTATCAATATAGTCACCCTCGAAGACCCAGTCGAATACAAAATCAGCGGTATCAACCAAATCCAAGTTAATGTTGATGCCGGCCTTACTTTTGCCTCGGGCCTTCGCTCTATCTTGCGTCAAGACCCAGACGTAGTAATGGTGGGCGAGATTCGTGACTCCGAAACAGCTTCACTAGCCGTGCAGGCCGCTCTTACAGGTCACTTGGTATTTTCTACTTTGCACACCAATTCCGCTGCCGGTATTTTGCCACGTCTTCTAGACATGGGTGTGGAGCCATTTTTGCTTGCTTCTACGCTCAATATTGTTATTGGCCAGCGCCTTGTGCGTCGTGTTACCGAAAGGCACGAGCTATACAAATCATCAGAGCTCGAGACCACCAGCATCAACGAAATAGTAGGGAATATCCTACCCAAGACAAAGGAAGAAGTTGCCAAAGTCAGCGAAGACCTTGGTTACCCAGGCTTGCCAGTCCGCAATAATAGTCATTACACGCTATCGCGCGGCATGGATACCAAAGAAACCCCCGGCGGCTATTCCGGCCGTACTGGCTTGTACGAAACTATCAATGTGGATGAAGACATCCAAAAAATGATTATCTCTCACGCCACCGCCAATGAAATTATGCGCCTAGCCAAGCAAAAGGGAACCATCACCATGCGCCAAGACGGCATTCTCAAGGCCTTGTCTGGCATCACCACCATAGAAGAAGTCAACCGTGTCGCCAGCGACTTATCTTAGGGCGTTGTTACATAATTCACTACATTTCGGAAGCTACGCGATGTGGTAATAAATTTTACCACATCGCTCCGCCCCTTCGGCGGCCAAATCTGCCTACCGGCAAATTTGGCCTTAATGTTCCTCAATTGTAGTGAATTATGCAGCAATGCCTATCTTGGCCACAGCTTCCGAAATACAGTGAATTGTATGGCAAGACCATAAGTAAATTTTTCTATACAAATTTATTATGCATATGCTATAATATATAGTATGGATAGTGGGCAACAATTAAATAATACACTTAAGATAGAAAATCTTCTTGAGGAATGCGTCAAACGCAACGCATCAGACCTTCATCTGCAATATGGCCTACCGCCTATATTACGTATAGACGGAGCACTAGTTCCGGTCACCGGCGCAGCTATTTTGCGTGACGATTCTTTACGCGAGCTCATTTTTGCCACCCTAGACGAAGACCAGCAAAAAATCCTTCTCAAAGACAAAGAGTTTGACTACTCCTTTGCTTTTGGCGATATTGCTAGGTTTCGTGTGAATGCTTTTCACGAAAAAGGCAAGCTAGCCGCCGCTTTCCGCCTTATTCCCAATCAAATCAAATCCATCCACGAGCTGGGCATGCCAGGTATAGTGGAGACTTTCGCCGAATACCCTCGCGGGCTAGTGTTGGTTACTGGGCCTACCGGCTCTGGCAAATCTACCACCCTCGCCGCCCTTGTTAACAAAATCAACCACGAAAAATCTGTCCACATTATCACCATCGAAGACCCTATTGAATTCACCCACAAGTCCGAACGCAGTATTATTGCCCAGCGCGAAGTCCACTACGATACTTTTAGCTTTGCAGCCGCGCTCCGCTCTGTACTTCGTGAAGACCCAGATGTAGTGCTTATCGGCGAGATGCGCGACCTAGAAACCATCCAAGCCGCCATCACCATCGCCGAAACAGGCCACCTGGTGTTTGCTACCTTGCATACCAACTCCGCCGCCCAAAGTATAGACCGTATGATAGATGTATTCCCAGCTCATCAGCAGCCACAAGTCCGCACTCAGCTGTCCAATATGCTCATGGCTATTTGTGCTCAGCGTTTGGTGCCAGCCATTGGTGGCGGGCGCGTAGTTGCCGCCGAAATTATGATAGCCAATTCCGCTATTCGCAATCTTATCCGCGATGGCAAGACCCACCAAATAGATACCGCCATCCAAACCGGTGCAGACCAAGGCATGCAAACCATGGACCGTACCTTGGTAAAGCTGGTCCAAACAGGCGTTATTTCTTACGATTCGGCCCGCGAATACGCTGTAGATATCAACGAATTTAACCGGCTTGTGAGGGGCTAATGAAACGCTTTAATTATCGCGCCAAAGACAAATCCACCGGCAAGCTCATCAAGGGCAGTATCCAAGCCGAAGATGAGCGCACCGCTGGTCACTTGCTCTTAGAGCAAGGCTATGTCCCGCAATCTCTCGAAGAAGAAGGCACTGGTATATTTGGTAGCCAAAGTCGCGTTACCAATAAAGACCGCATCACTTTTACTCGCCAGCTTTCTACACTTATTGGTGCTGGCTTACCTTTGGCCGCTTCGCTTCGCACCGTGATAGATCAAACCCAAGGCCGTGGCATGAAAAGCATCGCCGAGGAAATCCTCATCAACGTAGAATCCGGCAAAAGCCTCTACGAATCATTTTCTGCCCACCCAGATGTATTCAACGGCGTATATCTTGCGCTTATCAAAGCCGGTGAAGCTTCCGGTACGCTAGACCTCGCTCTTAGGCGCCTAGCAGACCAAGAGGAAAAAGATGCCGCCATGCTGTCCAAAATCCGTAGCGCCCTAGTATACCCAGCCATTATCTTGGCTGTTATTATTGGTGTATTAGTATTTATGATGACCACAGTTGTGCCACAAGTAGAAGACCTCTACGACGACATGGGCGAAGAAGTCCCGGGCCTTACCAAAGTGTTGGTGGATATGTCCAATTTCTTCGGCGATTTCTGGTGGCTAGTGCTGATTATAGTGGTAGGCGTAGTGCTTGGATTTTACTTCTTTGTCAAAAGAACCCCCACCGGGCGCAGAGTTATGGATACTATCAAGCTCAATGCTCCTATCTTTGGCGGCCTTTTCCGCAAGCTATATGTTTCGCGCTTTGCCCGCACCGCCGAAATGATGCTAGCCACCGGCGTGCCTATGCTAGATGCAATCACCATAGCTATAGATGCTACTAGCAATGTAGTAGTAGAAGAAGAATACCAAAAAGCCCTAGAGCCTATCAAAGGCGGCAAGTCTTTGGCCAACGCCCTAAGAGACCGCGACTACATGCTGCCGCTCGTGCCACAAATGGCATCCATTGGCGAAGAGTCTGGCAAAGTAGACGAAATGCTAGGCAAAGCCGCCCAAGTGTACGAAAACGAACTAGACACCCAAATAAACAACATCTCCACCATGATAGAGCCTATTCTTATGGTGATTATGGCCGGGCTTATTGGCATAGTTGTAGGAGGTACCTTGCTACCTATCTACTCGCTAGTTAATTCCGCCAGCGCTTAGCGTTTGTATTGCATTATTCATACATTGTTAGTACACTACTCGGCATTTTTTTTCTCAATGTCTACAAAGGGAAGGGCTTGGCTATATCGCATTCATGGCCAAGCCAGCATCGCAGCGTATATTAGTTGTCAGCTATCGGCCGAAGGTAACATATTATGTCTATGACATCGCTACCAGCATCACTAAATATCTTTCCAAAAAAACAACCCTCATCACGAAGGTTGTCCATTGTTGAATGCCAGTTGAGCTATGCTACTAACTCCAAACCAGTATCACTATATCGATGCGGTACGGCAATATGTCCCGTTTTCCAATTGTGCGTAAATAGCAAAACTCTTTGCGCCACCACCGTCTTCTGGCGTACCATCGGCTGAGCATTTGCTCCCAGTACTGCTGTGCACGATATAAACTCTAACTACGCCGGTGCCTGTTATCGGATCTAAACTTAAGCCACTTGCACTGTCCTTAAATAAAATAGAATACCCAAGCCCCTTTGGGTCCTCTCCGTTGTCAGTAGATGCGTTCTCCTTGCCAATCTGATAATTGTCGCCAGTTGGAAAAAGGCCATTTGCGCTACTTGCAGAAATCACCTGAGACTCTAGCATTGCGTAATCATCCCTACGCTGTGTGTCACGTTGGTTTCGTTGTAATGCTGGGAAGGCCACAAATACCATCAAGAATATTAGGCCTGCTATCGCCAGCACTAGCACCACTTCTATAATGGTAAACCCACTTTTGTTAATGTTTTTTGGTTGTTTAGACATATTTTGTCCTTTCTTATTAGTTATTATTTTTTTTGGCTATGTCGTACAACAAAGGTTGGGCGACATTACAACAGATAAAAAGTTCAACTTTTGCACATATAAATATATATATTTATGAAAATTTGCGAAAATAAAAATTCATAATTTTTCTAAAATTAACCTAAAAAGCTATTGCTTTTTGGAAAATATTTGGTATTATGAGTGTAGAGATTATGTCGCCCAACCTTTGTTGTGAGACGTAAAGAATAATATAAACTAGAAAGGAGTCAAACATGACCAACAAAATATCAACCACTAAACAAGGCTTCACTATCATTGAAGTAGTGCTCGTGCTAGCCATCGCCGGGCTTATCTTCCTCATGGTATTCGTAGCTTTCCCAGCGCTTCAGCGTAATCAGCGCGATACTCAGCGCCGCCAAGACTACGCCGATCTAGGTGCGGCCGTAATTACCAGCTCAGCAAACAATAATTCTCATAGTCTCCCAGGTGATGGCAATAGTACCATCCTAGCCAATGCTATCGGTAATGATCCCCAAACTGGGACTGCCTATACAGTAACAGTCCAGAGTGAAGCTCCGAGTGGCCTCCCCGATTTGGGCACTATAATAGTGTATAAAACAGGTACTTGTGGAGAAGACGGTGCCACTCCTTCCTCTGGAGGGAGCGCCAACAACTTTGTGATTTATGGGCGCCTAGAAAACGGTTCATATTGTAAGCAATTCAGTATCTAATTTGTGTATGGGGCTATTCTATAGCCCCATAACTGTTTTATATAAGGAAAAAATGAATAGAGTATCTACCCAAAAAGGTTTCACCATCATCGAAGTAGTGCTAGTGCTGGCAATAGCAGGCCTAATATTCTTGATGGTGTTCGTAGCTTTCCCAGCATTGCAACGCAACCAACGCGATGCTCGCCGTCGGCAAGACATGTCTCTAGTAGTATCTGCAGTGGAACAATATAGAATCAATCACGATAAGACAATATATGATAGCGTTAAAAATACGACAGTGCAATGTTACCCGGCTAGCTCCAACGCTGCCGTCGAAAAAGCAGTTTTCAACCCATCAACTTATTCCGGCAGCAATAAGGCCTGCGAATTTATTGCAAATTATTTAAACTCCAATACTTCCACTGTGAACGAGTTTAAAGATCCAAATGGTCTTGCATATGGTGTAACTTTGGCCAAAATCAAAAACTCAGGCAATTATAGTACTAGCTCTCTTACACCAGAAATGTTTTATATTTACAGAAAGGGTAAATGTTCTGGTGAAGGTGTCGCTGTGAGTGCCAATGCTAACGACTATGCAGTGCTCCTAAAACTAGATTCGGGTTCAAAAATTTGTCGGGACAATTCTTCAGATTAGCGCCATTTTTTTTAGTACCTCATAATACCACCTTAATAAGGTGGTATTATATTTTGTGTTGTACCCCCATTTAAACATTGTGCTATACATAAACTACAATGCCCATTCTGCACGCTATGCGGGTTTTGCTTTTTACTATCCCCCAAGCCTCCACTCTAGCCTAATTATCTATGCAGTAGCTGCCACCGCCTTCTAGCGGAACCACAATTGCCACATTTCTAGAATTACTACTCTTGCTTAGCCAACCACTACCATTACAAACCGCCCCTACAAAAATATTGAAATCTGCCCACCTCCCATCGTATCCTTGACTTATCAGGGAACCGCTATTTACATAAGCATTACCACAAACATCATTAGTGCAGTTCAGCACCAAAAAACGATACCTTTCTCCTTCCGGGCTATTATAACCCTCTCCAAGATAGTTTTTATAGAATACTCTCCAGGCTGTTCTTTTATCATTATCATAATCCCAACTCGTGTTAAAAGGAATTCCGCTACGGGCATATGCATAAGAACTTTCCGAATCGCCACTTTTAACGGAAGCAGCCCCTATGTCAAAAGTGTACGCTGGTAACTGCCCCCTATTATTCTCCTGGTACTTGGTAAGTGCCTGCATAAAAGTAGCTGCATCCTCCTTGCGCTTGGCATCACGGGTTTGGCGCTGCAGCGCTGGTAGCGCCACAAAAGCCATCACCAGTATCAGCCCAGCTATCGGCAGCACTAGCGATGTTTCTATTATTGTAAATCCTTGTGTATTTTGTAACTTTTTCATAATACTCCTTATGTTTATTATAAATTATTTTCATAAAACTTCAACCCTATGCTACAATTATCTTATGCAAATAGCTTTATATATTTTATTATTTGTTATCGGTAGCTGCGTAGGCTCTTTTCTGTGTTGTCAGGCTCGGCGTTTGCACCTTCGTACCACGGCAGGGAAGCATAGCCGTAAGTCACTGGGTAGCCGCTCCGTGTGTGTGCATTGCCACTACCAGCTAGCTTGGTACGACAATATTCCACTATTATCGTGGCTAGCTTTGCGTGGCAAATGTCGTAAATGCGGCCATAGCATCGGCATTGCCGAATTCCTCTCCGAGCTAGGCCTCGGCTTAGCCTATGCATTGCTAGGCAATACTATCACTATAGCCACTGCCGGCCCACTAGCGTGGGGCAGCTTTATCGCTGTGCTAGCTCTCGCTACGGTACTAGGATTTTTGGCTATCTACGATGGCCTCTACGGTGAGCTACCAGTACTCTACTTGACAATATCTATTATTTGTGCTACTATAGTATTAATCCTGCAATATTGGAGCAGCCTTTTAGTTGCTCCTTTTTCTATGGCTAGCCTCTTACCGCCTCTGGGCTCTGTGGCTATATTAGGCGGGCTATATTTTATCCTATATTTGGTATCTCATGGCAAATGGGTAGGCGATGGCGATTGGCTCCTCGGTATAGCTATTGGCCTAGCGCTGGCTAGCCCATGGCTAGCACTTATTACGTTATTTTTGGCCAATACCTTGGCTTGTCTAGTATCACTTCCCGCCTTTGCCAAATCTCGCACTCGGCGCATTCATTTTGGCCCGTTTATGGTTGCGGCCGGCATCATAGTACTAGCTTTCGCCGCCCCACTCAGCAGCATCATCACGCTATAATCTCCACATTAGTATAAAAAAGCCCGCACGGGCTATTGGTGGGGGTACTAGGCACTTTCTTTGCTTCGCAAAGAAATAATGTTGGGCGTCGCTTCGGAAAAAGGAAAGTAAACTTTCCTTTTTGCTCAGCTCCTACAACATGCGAACCTACGGTTCTCGTCCTAATATCCATATAATAATAAAATAAATCCCTAAAGGGATTTCTTTTATTATTGGTGGGGGTACTAGGACTCGAACCTAGGACACTGCGTGTATAAGACGCATGCTCTAACCAACTGAGCTATACCCCCCCACATATATATTCTACCACATAATTCATTTTTTTACACCCCCTACCGCAGATTTTGTGTGGGTGGTATAATATAGCCATGAGCATCAAAGACAGTGCCCGGCGAGTAAAGTTCCGGCTCAAACACGATTTTTTCACCATAGAAAACGTCGTGCTAGCGGTGGCCATAGCTATGTGCCTGGTATGGACGTACCAGTCTATTGCTGCTATGTCTAGAAACTGGGAACTATCAGAGAGGCTCACTACCGAACGCAAGGCGCTAGAGCTGCTAGAAGTAGAAGTCGCCACCGGGGAACTAGAAAACGAATATTACCGCACCACAGAATACCAAGAGCTGCTAGCGCGCAAATACCTAGACAAGCAGCTTCCTGGCGAGCATATGGTTATCCTACCAGAAAATTCCGCCGCAGCCGTAGCCAAGCATCAGCAGAGCACAGCCCCCGCCGCCAAAAAAGATTATTCAAATTTTGAAAAATGGATGATGTACCTTTTTCCCAGCTACTAATTTTTGCACGCACAACACGCTTGTGCTATAATATATAGTATGTTAAAAGTGCGCCGTGGGTTTACTCTTATAGAAATATCATTATTTTTGGCTATTACCGCTGTAATTTTCGCCGGTATAGTAGCTGGCACGCAAACTTCCATCTATTGGCAGCGCTACAACGATTCCGTGCAAAGCTTTGCTGAGTTTTTGCGCGCTGAATATTCCCGCGTGGCCAATGTGCAAAATCCAGCATCAAACGGCGGCGCAAGTGAGCACATCATCTACGGTAGGCTTATCGATTTTAACTCATCAGATGGTACCATCAAGTCATATAGTGTTATAGGTAAAGACATAAGCGACGGGCTAAATAATGGCGCTATACTTAGTCAATTGGCTGAAGCGAGTGTTGGCTCTGGTGGATACTATAATGATGAGGGTGTTCTTGTCTCGGCGGGGCTTGATGAGTCTTTTACTCCCAAATGGGGCTCAAGAATCCAAAAAAATGGTGATAACGGCAATGGTCCATTTCAAGGCGCTATCCTTATAGTCCGTCACCCAGAAACCGGGACCATTTATACATATATTGACAATAATCCTTACGATCAAGACACTGCTAAATTATATGAAGCCATTAATCCCGCATCGAGCCCATTCAGTAATAGCAACTCTCTTGACCTCTGTGTTAATCCCGATGGCGACACTAGCAGTGGCTCCCGCCGCAAAGTCACTATCACAGCAAACGCTCACAACGCCTCTGGCGTAGTAGTAGATGGAGAATGCGAATGGTCACCAGCATCATAATGTTTATGGTATAATAAAGCTATGAAGAGTTTACGACGCACCACCGGATTTACCCTAGTAGAGCTATCGCTCTCACTGGCTTTTATTGGCATACTTTCTCTCACCACGGTACTTATTATTAATAATACCGTATTGGCTTATCGCCGTGGCCTTACGCTCAACCAAATCAACACCGTAGGCATGGAGCTAGTAGATGATATTCGTACCACCGTGCAAAACTCCCCAGCACAAAAATGCTCAGATGACCCCACCGATAGCGCCTGTCTTTATTTTATAAAAAAAGATGGGGAGCAGCCCTCATTTGGAGGCTTTTGTTCCGGACGGTATTCCTATGTTTGGCAATCAGGTTATAATGCATCCAGCCCCTTCCGCCTCCTCAAGATAGAAGATTACGGCCGGCAAATTTGCGCCGACTACTCAAGCGGAAGCCTAGATATTAGTGGACTTTCCGGTGAAGAACTTATCCCCACAAATAGCGGGCTTGCGCTATATAATCTTACCGTGTCTGCCCCCGCTTTGAGCAATGCCGACAATTCTGCATACTATTCCATATCCTTTATTCTTGGTACCACTAGTGGCGGGCCTAGCGTTCTCGCTACCGGCGATTATTGCAAGCCACCAGAAGATGCTAACAGCAGTTTCAACTACTGCGCTATCAATAAATTTAATTTCGCCGCACAGGCAGGAGGATACAATGCTACATAATACAAAATTCAAACAAGGCGCCGCATCTTTTTACATAGTGGCTATCGCTACGCTTATACTAGTTATCATGGCTACTAGCTTTGCTGCTATTATCATGTCGGAGATAGCACGCACTTCCAATGATGACCTCGCTCAGTCTGCTTACGACTCCGCTCTCGCCGGAATAGAGGATGCCAAGTTGGCCTATTATGAATACAGCAAGTGTGTTGCGGGACAAGCGAGCCCAGGTACAGATTGCGATAGTATAAAGGCCGCCTTTATAAGCGGGGACTGCAATTCCGTGGCGACAATCCTAGGAAGACTTAGAGAAGGAGAAAGCGAGGTTAAAATTCGGGAATCCACCGATGGCACTAGCAGTATGGATCAAGCCTATACCTGTGTTAAGTTCAAGCAGCACACAACTTTTACTGGTACTCTAACGGGCAATGGCACTGCTAAATCCACCGAAGTTGTCAGAATCAGTACCCAAGAAGGCGAAAAGGTTGATGATGTAGCATCCATACTAGTGCGCTGGGGTGAAAAGACCGAAGACGGTACCACCCTACCTCCCGTTCTTGAATTTGGTATTATTCAGGCTGATGACATATTTGATTTAGATAGTTTTACCATGACACAAAGAAGCCCCGAAGACATGGATGTCACCAACCGTGGCACAATATTCCTAAAGCCCACCAGTGTCTCAGGCAACTATTCTGTAGATATATCAATAGATGAAGAAGCACTTCTTAAGTCTAATGATAAAGTTGCCCACAATGACCCATACCCAGTCACTTGCGATACTGAAGCGGTCTCCGATGGTGCTGATAGCGAGTTCTTGTGCTCTGTCGATATTGAATTACCAAAGCCAGTTGGCAGGGTCCGCAGTAATAATAATTTCATTGTCGTTCTATCCACGCTATCTAGCAGTGAGGTACCTTTTGACTTCTCGCTTTGCAAAGAAGGGGGCTGCCAACTGGCGACTGCAGGAGGTACTGGGGGGTATACCGACAACACTATCCATATGAATTTGGAGCTAGAGGTGGATTCTACTGGCCGGGCCAATGATTTATATCGTAGAGTATATACTATTTTTAAAACATCAGGAGAGTCTAGTGACTCCACGGCTACCATCGATGCACTTAGTGCTCAAAATATTAAGAAAATAGAATACTCCACCTGCGAAACAGTTTATGGCAGCGATGGCGCCGGATGCGAGGATTAACACGATGTTTTGCCATAAGTACAATAAGTATACGAAAAACCGTGCTATAAAAAAAGGCGACACCCTTATAGAAGTAACCCTGGCTGTAGGGATATTCTCTATGGTAGCTGTAGCTGTACTGGCAGTTATGAACGGTAGCGCCTCTAGCGCTCAAACCGCTCTCGAAGCCACCCTTACCCGCGAGGAAATAGATGCCCAGGCCGATGCGCTAAGATTTATTCATTCCGCCTATGTTGCAGATAAAAACAATCAACAACTTGCAGAAGGCAAAGAACAGAAATTGGCAGATATTCATACTAATTTTGCACAATTATGGAGCGAAATCATAAGCCCAGAGCATACCGTTAGCAGTGCAAATTCCTACCCCCCCGCAACCTGCGACGAGATATATAATGATAATGCTCTCGTTTCTCAGAAAGCTTTTGTTCTTAATACTCGCCTATTAGGGACAGTAAACAGCAGCGAATTTAACGTGAATAATATCTATACTCCAGCTAAAGAGACAGACAACAAACTCGTTTCTGCTACCACCTATCCGCGCCTAGTCTATGATGATGATGACTCTCTTACGGCCAACTTTGCACAAAGTACCTTAAAGGCCGCCGAAGGCATCTATATTGTCCCTGTTCCAGAGCAAGTATCAGGGGGGGCAACCCCTAGCTACTACGACTTTTATATTCGCTCTTGCTGGTATGGTATTGGCGACCGCGACTCGGCCCCATCCACCATCTCCACCGTAATGCGCCTCTACAATCCCGACGCTATCAAACCCACCATAACTGAAACTTGCGGAAGTGACGTAAATTACATTATGGTTGACACGAATATGCGTGTCAATGGTACACTCTACCAAAAAGGAGTCGATGGTATCAACATTGATTTCGAGCATACACCAAAAAATGGCGACCAAGAGATAACCACCGCAGACCACAATAAATGCCTTAATACATACTCTACTATGAGTCCCGGCCTTTATTCTAAAGGTCCTGATAAGGGTATATTATTCGACGCCAGCTTGCAAAATAGTGCCTCTAGTTGCAACCCGTTGCAGCGTCTTAAGGCTAAGACTGGAGAAGAAGGTAACGAACCACCCAATTTTGCCCTCGATAATGCTAATAGCTATAAAGGAGGAGACTTCTGGTACCCAGTACATGTAGGTGACGAAATAGATATAGTTGTAAAATCCGGTACGCATCATTTATATTGGAATAGCAACGATGACTTGAATCCCAAGATTTGTATGCAAGATGGAGTTACATGTAATTTTTGTAAAGTGGAAAACCCCAGCGATTCATGCGGAGGAAACGCCATAAATTATAAATATGAGGGTATAGAAAATGTTATTAAGGATGAGAACCCACCAAATAGGGTTGAAATTCACTTCACAGTCAACGGCTGCGCTATAAACGACACCGCCAAATTCTTTGATGGGGCCAATGAGGTTACCATAGATTCAACCTCTATCAATACTAACTGGACAGAAAATTCTACTTAGTCTCCGAATGGAATTTCTCATGAATCTCTTTAAGATGCGCATCTGTTACATGGGTGTAGATTTGAGTGGTGGATATATCTGCATGCCCTAGCATAGATTGCACACTGCGCAAATCTGCACCGTTCATTAGTAGATCTGTAGCAAAAGAGTGTCTTAGCGTATGTGGTGACACATGCTTGGTAATACCGGCTAGCCGAGCGTATTTTTCCACTATCCGCTCCACACTCCGGGCTGTTATCCGCCGGTAATTACCAGAAGTATCTACTGCTTGGGTATTACGCGAGTTGTTCAAAAAAAGCGCTGGCAGGGAATCGTTCCTGGCGTCTAGGTAATCTTGCACTCTGTCGGCGGCAGACTGGCTTATAAACACCGGCCGGTCTTTACTACCTTTGCCTCGCACCATAAATTCCCGCCGCTCCAAGTTGATAGACCCACGGTCTAGCCCCACCAGCTCAGACACCCGTAGCCCCCCAGAGTATAGTAGTTCTACTATGGCCCTATCGCGCAGGCCAGATTCAGTAGAAGTATCTATCTGTGCCAATATGTCCTCTACTTCATCAAAATGTAAAAAAGTCACTTGTTTGCGTATTACATGTGGCAGCTCCACCAGCGATGGGTCTAGCGAGCGTATCTCGCGCCGAGTTAAGTATTTCAAAAATCCTCTTAGTGCTATTAGGTGGTATGCTTGGGTAATAGTCTTTAAATCGTCCCCGCCACTTTCCGAGCCGTATCTATTCAGCCGTAGCCGGTATTTGCGCAGTAGCTCTCTAGTAATATCGCTCGGTTTTATATCGTCTTTATTTAGCACTTCCTGCGATATTTCCAAAAACCTTTCTAGATACAGCCGGTAGTTGTCTATGGTTTTTTTGCTACGCCCACTCTCTATCTCTAGGTGTTCCAAAAAATCTTCTATCAGGTCTGAAATATACATAACTATATTATAGCACTATCGGCAAAGCTTATAGGCATCGCGAATAATCATCACCTCTTCGTTGGTTGGCTCCACGTACACTGGCACTGTGGAATCTTCGGTGGTAATAATACCACTTGTTATTTCCTTGAAGCTGGCAATTGCATCATTTACTTCGTGATTTATCTTAATACCTAGTGGCGCCAAGCCTTCAATGATAGACTGGCGAGTTTCCGCCCCGTTTTCCAGCACGCCCGCCGTAAACACTATAGCATCTACCTTGCCATCTAGCTCTAGATAGTACTCAGCAATGTATCTATCGATACGGTCTACATACATATCTAGCGCTAGGCGTGCGTCTTCATCCCCCTCTTGAATCGCTTTTTCTACATCTCGGTTGTCATTAAACCCACACACGCCCTTAAGCCCGGACTCTTTATTCAACGCCTCGTCAATTTTGTCATAGCTCATACCAGCTTCATCTACCATATATTTAATAATAGATGGGTCAATAGAGCCAGACCTGGTCCCCATCATTAGGCCATCTAGTGGGGTAAGACCCATGGTGGTGTCATAGCTTTTGCTATCTTTCACCGCAGTAATGCTGGCGCCAGAGCCTACGTGGCACACTATCAAGTTCACCTTTTCTTTGCCTAGCTTTTTTTGCATGGTCTCGGTGATGTACTTGTGGCTGGTCCCATGAAAGCCGTATTTTCTCACACCGTACTTCTTGTACCATTCCATTGGCACTGGGTACATAAACTGCACTTTTGGGATGGTCTGGTGAAATGCTGTGTCAAACACCGCCACCTGAGTAGCATTTGGCAAAGCTTTTTGCATAGCCTTTATCCCCGCAATATTGCCAGGGTGGTGCAAAGGCCCAAGTTTGGTTAAATCTTTAATGTCTTTTAGCACTTGCTCATCTATTACTACAGACTTTGCGTACTTTTCGCCACCATGCAGCACTCTATGCCCCACGCCACGGATTTCATCCAAGTTTTTCACCGCGCCATAGTTAACCAATTCTTCAAGCATTATTTTTGCGGCTTCCGCATGGTCTTTGATAGGCTTTTTTACCTCAGTTTTCTTGCCTTCGTATTTAATAGTATAAAAACTATCTGCCGCCCCGATTTTTTCAACATAGCCACTTATAATAGATATTTCTGTTGGCATTTCGTAAAGCTGGAATTTCAAAGATGATGACCCAGCATTCACGCACAATATTTTCATTTTTTCTCCTTTTACTAATATATATTATACCATATTACAGATAGGGAACTATAGCAATACAATTTTACAAAACTTTTTCCAAAAATTCTCGCACTCTAGGAGTCTTAGGGTGCTCAAAGAATTCACTCGGCGTGCCTTGCTCTATTATTTTGCCTTTATCTATAAATATTATGCGACTAGCTATTTCTTTGGCAAAACCCATCTCGTGGGTTACTATCATGGTGGTCATGCCAGCATCCGCTACTTCGCGAATCAGCCCCAGCACATCGCCAATAGACTCTGGGTCTAGCGCCGAGGTAGGCTCGTCAAATAATAGCACCTTGGGCGACATCATCATAGCACGCACTATCGCTATGCGCTGCTTTTGCCCGCCAGACAAGCTAGCCGGGTAAGCATCGGCTTTATTAGACAAGCCAATGTGCCTTAGCAGCCCATGCGCCTTGCGCTCGGCCATTTCTTCATTCATAAGCTTTAGCGTTACGGGCGCTAGAGTTAAGTTTTTCATTACTGTAAGATTATTTATAAGGTTGAAATGCTGAAACACCATACCTATATCTTGGCGCATTTTTTGGATATTCTTAGCCGTAATAGGCGTGCCATTAAAAGCTATCTCGCCCGAGGTAGGCTCCTCCATGCGGTTGATACAGCGCAAAAATGTAGACTTGCCCGAGCCACTCGGCCCCAGCACTACCACATCTTCACCCTCGCCTAGCTCAAAATCAATGCCTCGTAGCACCTTGTTGCTGCCGTATTCTTTTTTTAGGTCTTTTATGGTAATTATTGGATTCATTATGCCTCTACTCCTCTTAAATCACTTTTGCGTAGGCGCTTTTCTATGCGCTTGATAATAAATGTTATGAGATACACCACCGCCAGGTAGAACAGCGCTGCCACAAACATTGGCACTATATAGCTAGCCATGTTTTGGCCGGAGCCTATGTCTTTGGCCGCCATGTTGAGGTCGTACATGCCTACCATGCTTACTATGGCGGTCTCTTTTATTACCGTAATTATTTCATTACCCAGCGCCGGAATGATATTTTTGATAGCCTGTGGCGCTACTATCCGCCGAAACACTGTAAATCTAGATAGCCCCAGCGCCAGCCCAGCCTCAGTTTGCCCTATATCTACAGACTGTATGCCACTACGAATCACCTCCGCCACATAAGCCGCAGAATTAAACCCAAACGCCAGCACCGCTATAATAATCTGCGGGAACCCGCGAATAGCAAATATCACAAAGAACATAATAAACAGCTGCAATGCCATTGGCGTACCACGGATGATAGTAGTATATACCTTGCAGATAAATTTGGGTATTGCTATCCAGCCGGACTTTGGCGCCGTATCTACTAGGGCAATAATAGTCCCCAGTATCAGCCCAATGATTATAGCAAAAAATGATATTTGCATGGTTAGCAAAAACCCATGCAAAAGGGAATCTATATATTGCGGTGTGGTAAATAGCTCCACTAGCTTGTCAAAAAAATTTTCCATTAGGTGGTCTCCTCCTGGGCTAAGCCCATATATTTTAATATTAATTTATCTATTTCTGTTTTGCCATTTTCGTCGGGCTGCAGCATCTCGGTAAGCACCTCGTTGAAAGCATTTAGTAGCTCCGGTAGCTGCTTATTCACCGCTATAGCATAAGATTCCTCTACTGGGTAATCTTCTTCTATATTAGCACCTTGGTAATATAGCGGCATAGCAGCCAAATTGGGATTTTTCTCTACAATAAAATCTGCCGCCAGCTGGTCGGCGATAGCGTAATCTATAATATGTGCACCAATAGCATCTGCGGTAAGCTGGTGCGAGTCAAAACCTTTTACCGTAGTGCCGGTACCGTGTAGCACCCCAGTCTCCGCCTCATCAGACATAAACAAATATCCAGTACTACCCATTTGCGAACCAAGAGTTTTTCCAGCGAGAGCTTCCCACACTATGTGGTCGCCACGAGTCTCTGGCGCTCGGTCTTTATCGAATATTACATACTGCACCGATGTGTAGTAGGGAATACTAAAATCCACCTTCTCGGCGCGCGCCGGAGTGATAGTGAGCCCCGCCGCCCCCGCATCTGCTATTACTCCACTAGCAACATTATCTATAATCAGGTCAAATTCTACATTTTTTATATCTATGCGAGCATTTAGCTTTTCGGCCACTTTGTTGATAATATCCACATCCACCCCCACTATTTGGCGATTTTCGTAGTATTCAAACGGCGCAAAAAAAGCATTGGTTTCTACTATATAGTCATAAGATTCTATACTTTGCACAAAGAAATACGTGCTAATGCCCAGTACGGCAAGCACCAGCAGTACAATACCAGTACGAACAGAGAATATCTTTCGCCAGACACTGTGCTTAGACCTTTTTGTCATAAGCTAATTATAGCACAAATTTAGCTTGCGGGACGCAGAGAATTGTGCAAACAGCGGTTGACATTTTTAAGCATATGTGGTACAATAGATAAGGTTGGCGATAAAGGCCAGCCACCAGCACCTTAATAAGGGATTTTTAGTTATTGTCTTAGACCCACCTTGTGGCTCGCCCTGGCTATATACCATATATACAGGTAGCTAGAGCGAGCTACAAGCTCAAATAAACTTTTTTGGAGGCTATTTAATTTATGACAAAAAAGACAACAGAAACCACAATCGCATACGCAGGAAAAGCTGCCAGACTTCTGGCCGACTTCGACATGGTGGATTGCGCCGAAGCTGAAGCAATAGTATACTACAGGTGCAATTCGGCCAAGCGAATCGTAGACAGGAGTACAATTGTTACTCCTGAGATGGCCAGATACTGGAAATATTCCGACTGGCTGTACTTCGTGGAGAGTGCCGAGGAGCACTACCGCGACATCTCACGACTCTCGCTAGATGAAGTGGCATCAGTAGCGATTCGCTTTAAGATGAACTCAGGTTCCTTGGGCATCTTCAGCGTGGAAAATACAAACCTCGCCAAAGTAGACGGCTTCGATAGGTTTCTGAGTTCAACTCCGCGTACGGGCAAGAATCATGAAATATTCTACGAGAAGTCGGACCGCACCAAAATTGAGGACGCTCACGATGCTTTGGGAGTAGTTATCAATATGGGTGTTGGCAACCTCCGGCCGGTCGATTCCGGCCTCCCCTACATCTGTACGCACGATGACAACGGCTAATGGCATCAGCTAATCCCCCCATAGGGCCCACACCGGGCCCTTTTTTCATCTTCGTCATGGCGACAACGTCAGATAACATTATTGCATAATTTGCTGGCTTCAACGAGCTGTCTTAAGAATTCATCACAAAAATGGTGACTCCGGTGCGAGTCGCACCGCTAGGTTCGACGAGCCCTAGAATGTGCCTCATAAAAAAATGGTGACTCCGGTGCGAGTCGCACCGTTAGGTTCGACGAGCCACCCGAAGAACTTAGCACAAAAATGGTGACTCCGGTGCGAGTCGAACGCACAACCTTTTCCTTAGGACGGAATTGCTCTATCCATTGAGCTACGGAGCCACAATATATGTGCTATAATTATATCATGAAACTGTTACCAAAGAAAGATAGCAAAAAAACAGAAAAAGAAAGCGTAGAAGAGCGCCGCGAAGAAGTACTAGCCGCGGGCCGCAAGTTTAAGTACCCCTTGCAGTGGACTCGCCACCGCATAGTGGTAAACACTATCCTTATCGCCTTAGTTGCATTCGCGCTTATTGTTGTGGGCGGGTGGCTCGCACTTTACCGCATTGGCATGACCAGCGACTTGCTTTTTAATGTTACCAAAGTATTGCCACTCCCTGTAGCCTCGGTAGATGGCGAAAATGCTAGATTTTCCGACTACCTCATGTTCTATCGTAGTAGCATGACTTCTATCGAACGGCAGTCTGGTAGCCAGTTTGATGAGTCTTCTTTTGAGGCCTTACGTAGCGAATACAAAAAAGCCGCGCTTACCGAAGCCGAGCAGTATGCTTATGCCACCAAGCTAGCCAGGGAACTAGGTATCACCGTATCAGACGAAGAGGTCGCCAAAGAGTTTGACCGCCACCTCAAAATCGGCGGCATAGACCGTAGCGAAGAAGGCTTTATCAAGATTATTGAAGACAATTTCGGTCTCAGCAAAAGCGAATACGAGCGCATGCTTTACCTCACTCTTACCAAGGCCAAAGTAGAAATAGCTATAGATGACAACGCCAACCAAATCACCGCCAAGGTAGAGTCCTTACTTGCCGCAAATGGCAACGATTATCAAAATGTCGCCGAACAGCTTGGTAGTGAAATCATCTACGAAGAAACCGGCGGCATGGTAGACAGCAAAAATATCGATGGCGGCCGCGCCTCCGAGGCTATGAAGCTAGAGCCTGGGCAGAGTAGCGGTAAATTTATCTCCATGAATGGCGATGGGTATTATTTCGTAAAGCTTATCAAAAAAACCGACACCGAAGTGAACTTCGTATCCATCAAAGTACCATTTACCGAATTCACGCGTAGATTTGATGCCCTAGAAGCAGACGGCAAAATCACCGCCTATATAGACATCCCCAGTGCAGACGCAGAATAGCCTGCGCCCATAGCTCCCATAGCTCATAGCACTACCTAGGCCTAGCTCTAAGAATCGTAGAATTTTTGCCCAGCATCCGTAGTGAGGCGTTTGGTTTTGGGGTAATTAAATATCTCGGACTTACCAGCATTTTTCTCTAGGTAATCTACAAACTCTTTTGCATACCACTTGGCCATATCTAGATTGTGCATCAAGTAATTTCCACAGTTTACGGGCGTAGCGCCTGGCACATCTTCGGCCCCGGCCACAGCCCTAAAAGCATCTAGTACTAGCTGGTAAATCTCCTCAGGCGAGCGCTCGCCTTTTAGTATCAAGTAAAACCCAGTCAAACACCCCATCGGCCCCCAGTAGATAATATCATCTTTCCAGTCTGGGTCGTTTCTAAGATATGTAGCGATAATATGCTCCAAAGAATGCATTGCCGCTACATCTACCACCGGCTCACGATTGGGCCTTTTTAGCCGTATATCGTAGGTAGTCACCCCCTCCTTGCCGAGCTTGTCTTTGCGACTTACAAATATCCCCGGCACAATAGCCGTGTGGTCTACAGAAAAACTTTCTATCAAATCCATCTTTACCTCCTTATATAACTCATATTTTATCACAAAGCATGCCTAGCACCAACTAGACTTTTTTGCTATTATAGTTCCTCAAACCCCGACTCTATATATTCTTTCGCCTGCTCAGGGTGCTCTCTTAGAGTAATCATAAAATTATACACCCCTATACCATCCAGCTTTGGGTTGAGCTCAAATATCTGCTTTGCAGTGTATCCTTCTATAGCGATGGGGTTTGGTTTATCGTAATTACGCTTTTCTAGCCAATAGCAAAACTCATCATAAATATCATCGTATTTTTGGATTTTATCCATCACCATAAACATCAGACCTCCGGTGATTTTTCGCTCTGTCACCAAATATTTTTCTAACATCGCTTGCTTATTCATTTATTCCTCCTCCCAAATAATCTTTTGAATACATTTGATAGCTTATTGTATTCCTTATATTCTTGCCGCGCAACCTTAAGCAGGGCCAAATCTATGCCGTCTTCAGCCGTATACGGATCGTAATCTCCATTTAGGTACTCCATATACTTATCATTCAGCTCAAAAAGCACATCTGGGTGTTTTCTTAGAAAAGCTTTACTATACATACTACTTACAGAGTCCCCTATGTTCTTAGCTTCCTTTTCTACCAATTGATTACGATACGCATAGTAATCCATAGAGGCGCTATAATAATTATCAAAATTATACTTATAGTCAGGGTTATCTTTTTCGCTTTGGTATTGATACGCATGCCATATTTCATGCGCCACAGTGCCTATTATGCCCGCCACGGACCTATCCCTACCAACGAAAACCGTTACTGTATCCAACCTATCATTATATGTTCCCCATGTTACATGCTCTTCATCATCCTCAATATCATGAATCACCTCAAGCTCTGGAGTATTTAAAACGCCAAACTTCTCCACAAAAAAATTCATTATTCTGTATACATTTTCCTTTGTTAATTTTCTGTGCTCAAATCCAACCCCTATTTCCAAAAGCTCATTTATACTGCTATTCACTTGCTCAATAAAAGGCTGGGTTGCGCCTTGAATCTTTTCATCTGCAGGTGCATATATTTCAGTATGGCTATCTGCAAATTCATCAATCTCTTGTTTTCTAAAAGATAGGTATTCAGCACTCTGGTAAAAATCTTTATCCTCAAATATTAGCGCTAACTCTTCGTGAGTTGGCTTATAACTTCCGCTTAAATAGCCAATATGCATCTGCCGAATTTCTTCTATAGTGGGTTGTTTTTCAAGCTCTGGCTCGGGCACATTATC
This sequence comes from Candidatus Nanosyncoccus sp., assembly GCA_045576515.1. Taxonomy (GTDB): domain Bacteria; phylum Patescibacteriota; class Saccharimonadia; order Saccharimonadales; family Saccharimonadaceae; genus Nanosyncoccus. The sequence goes on from JAZNGO010000104.1 coordinate 35,726, forward strand.
ATCCTCAGGCTCTTCATCCGGCGCTATTGTTTCGGCTCCAGCTACAACCGATTCGTCATCTACCTCGCCGCCAGAACCTGTTCCGCCTCCCCACTCTACTCCACTCATATCCCACTGGCCATCAGCCTCTTGTGCTGGGGGTGTATTATTTTCTTCACTAAGCACAGGTTCCTTGTTATTCATATTACCTCAATATATATCATTATATCACGCATCCAGTACTCTTGCTAGCAGGGCAGTAGTAATAGCAGTTATTCACATCACCCTATTCCAAATAGCCCAGGCCGTAAAAAGCTGCATGAACCATGCGATTATGCGAAAAATCCCATTGTATTTAAATATAAGCATGATACAATTATAAATAACATATGGCTATACATGGCCATTTGGGAGTAATATAAACTAATAATATAGAAAGGACAACATGCAAAGTAACATAACGTTACATATCGTAGAACCAGGTTCTACACCAGTAGTGCCAGATACTGGGCTCTTTACGAGCGGAATCGGTGGCACCGAAGCCACTATGCTTGGCATATCACTAATAGCCTTATTGGCTGTAGCAGCTATATATATATATATATATATATAGGAAGCACAAACATGCTAGCTTTCTAGCACATATTAAAACAACCTTTAAATCTAAGAAACGTACCGCAGTGAGCTTGGT
>JAZNGO010000105.1:0-2828 GCA_045576515.1 Candidatus Nanosyncoccus sp.
AGTTGAATAGCCACGAAAACGCTCTGCTCCAGTAGAAGAGTATTTAGTGTCGAACCAGGTGTTCTTAGGGTGAATACGCAAAACAATGTTCTTGTCTCTGTGTGGCGAGTATTTGACAATAGCCGCAGCCATACCGTACCACATAATATCGTCTGAAAATACTGGGGCCAAAAGCTGAAGATTATTCTCGATGTAATCTTGCTGACATTTGGCGGCGAGTAAATCTTCGGTGTCGTCCTCTATAATCATATACGGGTCGTTAATCTGGTAGTTATACGAGTCTACACCGCCTGACATTTGCGCGGCGACATTGTCCACTGCTTTTTTAAGAGCAAAAGAGCGCCCAGCTGGGACCTTTTCACAACGGTCTTTGTATTTATTTCGGAGAATAGGGTCTGCTTTCTCCAGGTTTGATTTTAGTTCTTCTTGGTAAGTATTCCGACAGGGCTTGCCCTCTTGTGCAAGCGCGGCTCTCCAAATCCATCTTTGGTATGCCCATCTTGCTGGGGTGCTTTCCCAAATCCACTGTAGGGGGTAGCTGAAATCGGCATCGAAGTCTACATAACTTAAATTATCCATATCACCATTATACTTGGTTATACCCAATAATCATAATTTTTCTATTTTGCCATCATTCCCTTGTATACTAATGGGCCGCCTTCTATTATTAGCCTGCTCTTTCCTAGACGCCCATCTACAGTTATCTGGCGAATAAGGGCCATCGGCGTTAATCCTGTCTAACGAAAGACCTTTTGGTCTTTTGCCCATATCATTAAGAAAATTCTCAAAACCTTTCTTGGGCTCTAGCCATCTATCGCATATTTTTATGCCTCTGCCACCATAATCTTTATACTGGGCATGGCTTTTGCTCATACATCTAGTTCTCATATTACGATAAGAATTATATTCTTTCGGGTATTTTCTAGATAAACCACCGCTTGTTGTTAGGGAGTCGCAATAGTTTTTTGTAATATATGGTGAACCGTACCTCCACGCCCTCGTATAGTGTTTACAGCATAGCTTTTTTCGTGTGGCGATGTTCGTGCACCCGAGAATTTTACATTTTTCCTTTGTCATAATACTCCGTCCTCGACCTGCTTTGTTAACTAGGACGGAATAGGTGGGCAGGTCGCTCCACCTATGCCTGTCTCCATTGTATCATTTTTTTGTATTTCTATCATTAAAAAGTATAATATAAAGTATGACAAGTTACTGTAACAAATGCAATACTTGTGGACCAGACCCATGTGGTTGTGGCGGTTGTAAGCCAGCGAAATACGGCTGTGATTTCAACATTATGGCCAACCCATATGATGCTAGTATATGGAACGTGACCATCAATGGCGCCACCAAACGGGTAAAAATCCCCAAGATAAATGAAACTGATACTAAATTATCTACCAACTATACGAGTTCTAGCCTTATCTATAATGCAGAAAAGCATAAAGATATTATCACTGGCGAACAGCTAGGACAATTAATCAAATTAGAAGACCTAAGGGACCTGGATGTTGCTAATGCCGATAGCTGTAGTTTCCTAGTGTTTAACCCATACTGTTCTGAATGTGGCGATGGATGTAAACCTAAAAACGCTAGGTGGGAAGCGCGCCATATTCCTGATGCTGGTGACTGCGAGATGGAGCCAGACGAAGACGGATATTACAAAGTACTCAAAAAGAACGATTGTGGCTGCATCGAAGAATGCCGGCTCCCAGTGTCTGCGTCTGAGATGACCACCATAGATTATGTGCGCGACTCCGTGCCGGACGACCCAGACTTCCCGTGGTATTATGGATGCTACAACGATACCATCAACCTCCATTTGGCCGAAAACGCACAGAAGTATTTTGGCAAATATGCACTAAAGGTTACTGTGAATTATGGGGTCCAGGCCATCTTGAGCGAGGTGTGTCCAAACTACAATTTCCGTTCTTTGTTGGTACCTGTTATAGACGGTGGAGTAGTAGACGTGTCCAAAGAAGCTTCAACAGTGCAAGGTTTTTGTGGATACAAAGCGGACGGTGTAAGGTCTATTCCTTGGGGCACGCAGTCGCTTAGAAGTAGTTTTACGTTTATTGTGCCAAAAGGCAAAGAAGCGTCACTGCACCACGAATATAGGGTGCGGACCGGGAGCTCATTCCCGAACTACTACACTGGAGCATGGGATGGTCAAAGAGTGCCAGATGAAGAAGCCCAACTTAATGCCGTATTGCATCCGGCGTCAAGGCTGCATGCATTGCAATTAATAATAGAGCCGACCATGGGCATAAGCAACCTAAATCCAGTGGCAGATTCCGTGAGAGACCAGTTGGATGCTCCAGTAGACGCTTACCCAAACCCAGCATAACAGGAGATAGCAAATGACATATAGAGTAAACAAAACTATAGACTGGCAGGCTGGAGTTGGCACTCCGATAAAGTATACGTTTTATTTGGACGTTACGTTATCGGTCGCATCTATCTCTGGGACTGTGGCGACTATTGCCATTGTTGGAACTTATGGAGTACAGAACAACCCTACAAACTCCAGGAACACGTTCGCAGCTTCAGATTTTGCTGTCATATCTAAGGGGGGCGTACGGCCATGGGACTACCCCTTTACTTCTGGCACAAGCTATTACCAGGCAGCCCTCCCATTTGCCACTAACGCTCCAGCCAGCGTGGTAGACGGTATTTTGCTAGAATTCCGTGGTGATACTTGGATAAGCGACCCTATCAACGATAACAACCGCTCTACGCTGTACTCTAAGCCAGATGGCGTGGTGCTAGACACTTATGATGGTTCGACCTACCAGTCTTTCAGCATAAACACCACTTATACCGTAGAT
>JAZNGO010000106.1:0-2396 GCA_045576515.1 Candidatus Nanosyncoccus sp.
GGTTACGACGAAATGCTTACTATCGCCGCAGAGGATATTCTCGCCACAGATATCCGCCCAGCCACCGTCGATACCGACTCCGACTTCAGCACCGACCCTACCTCTGTTAGCGGAACTTAGCTACGCGCTCTCCTTAATAAAATACGCTGAATTTTATAGCACCAAAAACATTATAAAAAGTCTTGCGCGCCGAGCATAAGCGTGATAGTATTAAAATGTCATAATTCAATTAAAATATCTGCGGCTTATTTTATAGGCATTACCCGACAAATCGTTCGGAAAATGGCGCCGTGAGGAACCAATAGAACGATTTGCCAAGTGCGTAGAGTTTTAGTTGAGTTATGACACCTGACGGTGCCATTTTTATTTGGCCAGTAGGGAAATAATAATTAATAAATAGGAGGTGGAATGAAAGACAATTTCGTCCTTAAGGTTGTAGAACCGGGCACGCCGCCTAGTCCTACTCCTACGCCTACACCTACGCCAGTAGACCCTGGCACTGGTGTAGATCCTGCGGCGCCTAATACCGGTTTATTTACGCACGGTATAGGTGGCCCAGAAGCTACCATCATTGGCGTAGCCATAATATTAGCTATTGCCGCAATAGTGGTAGCCGTACTTTATAGAAAACACAAAAAACAAGGCAAAGTCACTAAGCTAGTCCACTTAGTAGATCAAACCAAGGCAGTATTTAAATCCAAGAAACGTATTACGGCCGGCCTATCTGCCATAGCGCTTCTTGCTTCTGCTGGTACACTAGCAGTATTACTCGTAAATAGTGGCAAAAGCAATACCAGCGCCGCTGAGGGCGATGATGGGCTTACGGTAGATATATCAGGAAATGAACTTACTGTAGAGGTAGGAGATACTCCAGTATTTGCCGTAGCAGAAGTAAAAGCTACAGTAAAAGAAGCTACCGAGGCTGGCTATACGCTTACTGCCTATACGGATAACACTGACCTAGTTTCCACCACAGATGAGTCTAGTGTTGTCCCTATGGTAGCAACTGATGAGGGTGAGCTAGTAGCTCTGGCAGAGAACACCTATGGTTTAAGTTTAGCAAAGCCAGAGAGTAAAGACGAGGAAGTCTACACTACCCTCTCTACCGATGCAGATAATCCTACCTTCATCACGGACAAAGATTATGAAACCACAGAAGCTAATGATACTACCACCATCTACTATGGTTTCTATATTACTCCAGATACTCCATATGGAACTTACGAAGGTAGTGATGTCACCTACACTGCGATAGCAAATTCAGCAGTAGCTACGGTCACTTTTGATGGTAATGGACTATACTTTAATGGTGACAAGTCTCAAACTACCAATACCGCTAAATATGTAGTGGAAACTACTGACAATACAGAGAAGTATTCTCATACTCCCAACGTAGATAATGATGGAGAAAACGATGGTCCAGTTAAATGGAACACACAAGTTAATGAAATAGTTACCATTCCTGGAGCCTCAAGATTACATGTAGAATATGTCTATGGCGGAGGTTATACTCCTAATTATGATGGTCGGTTGGAAGCTTTTGCTAGCTTTTGGGAAGGAGCACATGCAGATTACACGCCAAGTAGCAATTATATGACTGGGATACAGAATTGCGGAGATAGTAGCGTAACCGATGGCAGATTTTATAGCACTGATGGCACTAGTTTTGACGTGGAATGTGATATCATCGGCGATACGGCAACGTTTGGATATTGGTCTAAAAGTGGTGGTCCAGGAAGCAATGCTTCCAGTTATGGTTACTATGCCATAGTCACTGGCTATGATGCAGACGGTAATATCATTTATCTCCCAGAAAACAATATAGTATCCGGTGATTACCTGACCCCTGCCTCTGATAGCTGCTATCATTTCCTTGGCTGGAGCAAATCTAGCGAATCTACAGTCCCAGAATATGCCACAGAAGATGACATTAAGAGTGGATTAGCTCTCACCTTAGGCGAAACCACTATTCTTTACGCCATTAGTGAGCCCGGTATTGTAGTATCCTACATCCGTAACGGTGCAGGCGCTACTACCAATATGGATAACGTAGGGCACTATACTACCAACATAGAAAGCACATCTCAGGTAGATCTCTTAGCCTCTAATTTCAAGAAAGAAGGCTATGGCTTCGCTGGCTGGAGTACAGACCAGAATGCATGGGAACATCTCGCAGACGATGATGAAACTAATAATCCTACTATCTATGGCCCTAACCAAACCATTACAGTAGACCCATCCGCATCAACCAAATTAAATCTCTATGCAGTATGGGCACCAGCAGAAACTAATGTCACTATGCAAACATTCGACCCAAATAGTGAACCATATACCTCTAAACCAAACGGTACAGTAATAGCCCTAAAAGACGAAAGAGACGAAGAAGTCTATGCTGT
>JAZNGO010000107.1:0-1536 GCA_045576515.1 Candidatus Nanosyncoccus sp.
GTATTATAAACGGTATCGTTTACATGATTAAGTTTGTACTTGGCGCTGTTAAAGGCGTTGCCAACGCCATTCTCGATTTCTTCAAAGCATTGGATTTTAGCGGTTTAGTGTCCATTGTAAAACCCGCTATAGATAAGATCAAAGATCTTTTAAAGAAGATTAACTTTGAGAAAATCTTGGCAATCATCCCGGTAGCAGCCGCTCTATTTCTGGGTAAGAAAATATTAGATTTTGTTGGTGGTATTACCAAAGCTCTCCATGGGTTCGGAACATTCATGGAAAGTTTTGCCGGTATTGGCGAGCAGGTTAACGATACACTGAAGGCTGTTAAATGGAAAGTGTTAGCTGGTGCTGTTAAAGAAATGGCTATCGCATTAGCTATCATAGTAGGTTCGGTTGTAGCTTTAACAATATTGGTCGACGACCCTAAGGAATTGTTATGGGCAGTTGGTACAGTTGTAGTATTAATGGCTGCGATGGCTGGATTAGCCTGGGCTATTAGTAAGATGTCTGACTCATCCGCTACGATCGAAAAAGGCAAGATTCAGATAGATGGAGTTAAGAGCAGCTTGATTTCCATCGCCGGCGCAATAGTATTATTAGCCGCAACTGCTAAGATACTTAGCGGTATGAGTACCGCAGAATACCTCAAGGGTATGCTTGGTGTTATCGCTTTGATGGGGCTCATGTTATTATTCGTTTGGGCTTGCGGAAAAGTCGGTAATGACAAATCAGCGAAAGTAGTCGGCAAATTAGGTAGTATGCTACTTAAGATGTCAGCGGCTATGCTTCTACTAATACTAGTGTGTAAATTAGTATCCAAGTTGTCGCCGGATGAGATGATCGCAGGCGCAAAATTCGCAGGCGGTTTCTTAGTATTCGTTGGTATTTTAGCATTTGTAACAAAAAGTGCTGGTAAACATGTCGATAAACTTGGTGGTATGCTGTTAAAGATATCGATCGCTATGATCTTAATGATAACAGTATGCAAATTAGCAGCTAAGCTTAGTCCCGAAGACATGAAAGCCGGTGCTTTATTTGCTGGTGGATTCTTAGCTTTCTTAGCGTTGTTGATGCTAGTTAATAAAATCGGTAAAAATGATGCGATAGCTAAGATAGGTGGAATGCTATTAGCCATATCTGGCGCTATGTTGTTAATGGTGTTGGTTTGTAAGTTAGTAGCAAAACTTAGCCCTGGCGAAATAATAGCTGGTATAGCTACTATGGCCGTATTCCTAATTTTTATCGCTATATTAACGAAAGTAACAACCATCGGTAGCAAAAAGAAAACTGCTGAATTATCTAAAACGTTAATAGCGATGGCTGCCGCTATAGCAATATTAGCCGCTGTAGCAGTACTGTTAGGTATGGTACCATTACCAATGCTCGTTAAAGGCGTAGCCGCAGTTACTGTACTAGGTCTTATAATGACTGCCATGATCAAAGCTTGTCGAGGGGCTAATAGTATCGTTGGTAATCTTATCATCATGACAGCTGCGATTGGTATAATGGCTCTCGCTGTGTGGAAGCTATCGT
>JAZNGO010000108.1:0-12150 GCA_045576515.1 Candidatus Nanosyncoccus sp.
TGGTGACTCCTGCGGGAGTCGAACCCGCGATTTTCTGGATGAGAACCAGACGTCCTAGACCACTAGACGAAGGAGCCAAAGGAAGTAACCCGAGAAACGCCCAGGTAATATGTTTTCTCAGGAACCTATTTTATTTTAACACATATTTATTTAATATTCAACACTCCCGTAGGCCGGCACAGCGGTAATAAAGGTTTGGCCTGGGGCCAGGGCTACTTCTGTACCTTTGTCATCCGTGAATTTTATCTGCTCATCTATAGAAGCTTTGCTCCAGGTACCTTCTATGGCGGTGCCATTCTGGAAAATATATGCCTTACCCGACCCTACGGTAGTAATAGCTTCGTGGTAACCATCGGCTGCTTTTCCCTCTTGTACCACCATAGCTATTACTACGGCTGGTGATACCTGGGTTAAAGTACACACATCTTCTGGATTTTTCTCGCCCAAATCTACATTTTCGCACTGATATACTTCGTGCGGCTCGCCAGAAGCATAGCTTCTATTGTAAGTGTTTGTAGATACATCGTAATCGTAGTGTACGCTAAAGCTATCTATCCCGCCCATATTCAGGTCTATATTGGTAGTGGTAGCAGAAACTTCTGAAGTATTTACAGTAGTAGGCTTGGTAATATCTAGCTTGTCCGTAACGCCGGCATCCACCCTAGCCTTGCCAGACTCTTGTGGTGTCATCCGCTTAAAGCCTTGGATATTAGAAGTATTGTATCCATGGTCTGCGCTAAATTGTTTGAGATAAGCCGAAGTGGTAAACAAGTTGTTCCATAGCCGCGACCCATAAGTGCCACGGTACATATACGAATAATCTTCTGACAAATCTTGGTATCCGCCCGCTGCCACGGCTTGGAGCGCATCATCAGCACCACCAGCATGCACTATGGTGCAGTCAAATGGCGTATCCCACTGTAAATAATAAATACGTAGCGACCGCACTGGCCCTATTATTGCCGTAGATGGATTTTGATAAATTGCTGCAAACCGTGTAATTCCCGCCTCGGCAATGGCTTCAAATACTACTCCGGCAGTGGTAAGCCCAACTTGTGGCCGTGCCCCATCCATGCCGTTGGGTGTTTGCACGCAGTACGCCGGCGCATCTTTGAGTGAGGCATCGCTAAGTGCTTCGCCGGTAAGCGCACTGTAGGTGGCACTATTATCATCGCCTGATGATATCTTCGGAAAAGTCAAAGCGTTGCTCGACTCACCGGTATTTAGTATGCCTAGCACTATGCATACTATGCCGCCTATTAGACCCAAAATACCAATTATTATAAATACAAGGGATTTTTTATCGCGTTCCCCAGGGCGCTTTAATTTTTTAGGACTTTCTGTAGGTCCTTCTGCGTAATCCACAGGCTCGCTAGTGTCTTCATCTTCTAACATGCGATTTGCTAGTGTGATTTTGTTGATATTTTCTGGACTTTCGTCCCTGCTCGCTAAAGTTTTTTTGGGTGACATATTAAATTCCATTATTATTTTATATAATTTTAGCACAAAATTGTTATGTTTGTGATATAATGTACTTATGTTTAATAAAACATCGAAGGTCATAGTGTCGTTTGTTGTTGTAAGTTTACTAGCTACACTAGCTAATACTAATTTATCACCAGCATTTGCAGATAATCCAGCTCCAAAAAATGCAGTTTTTGAAGTAGATGTAAAAGAAGCCTTGTCTGTAGCTATTACCGTGCCAGAAGAATGGGCCAGTGGTGATACCGGCGATTTGCTTCGCAACAAAATCACCCTTAATGTTTTTTCTAACAACGCCAATGGTTTTACCGCCTCCATGACTACTAATACCACTAATACCAGCCTCAATCATACCACCGTGGAGACTACCACGGGCAGCACTACCATACCTACACTCTCAGCCAGCTGGACTCGTAACGACACCTCTACTACCAATTTCTGGGGTTATTCTCTCGATGACGCCGAAGAAGCCGGCACCTATTCCCCGCTCGTAGGGTTAGGTAGTGGCCCCATAACATTAATTTCGCGCACCGAAAGTATTGACCCTGTCAATCCTATCACCTCTCGCGATATCTACTTTGGCGCTAAGGCTGATGCTAACAAGGTTGCCGGTACTTATAGCAATACCGTAGTTATTAGCGTAGTAAGTGGTATTACCACGCCGGATGACCCTACCGACCCAGGCAACAATCCAGTCATCCCGCACGACCCAGTCACACCATCGTCCAATCCTGGGGCTTCCGACCCTACGGCTAACCCTAGCTATAGCTCCACTTACGACCGTACCGCCTATACCACTACATCTACGGATGGCACCACTACTACCACTACCACCACCATCAACGAAGGCAATGCTGTTGGCTCTTATGCAAATCCTCATGGTATCAAGCGCTCTGATGATACCGACATAGCTAGCAATACTGGCCTCACCGCAGCTCTAGCCGTAGCCACCGCTGTAGCTGCCGGTACGGGCGCATTCTTCTTCATACTCGCCAAGCGCAAAAAAGATGACGACGAAGAGTAATATAGCATAGTAAATCCCCCCCCTCGCCTCCGCGGGGGATTTTTATAGGAAATATGTTATAATATGTATATGGAAATAGTTACTAGATTTGCTCCGAGCCCTACCGGCTATATTCACATTGGCAATGTGCGTTCGGCCATTTATCCGTATTTACTAGCGCGCCAGTCTGGCGGCAAAATAATACTCCGTATCGAAGATACCGATAGAGAGCGCTACGTAGAAGGCGCTACCGAGCTTATAGAAGATACCTTAGAATGGCTCGGGCTCAACTGGGATGAAGGCCCTATAGTAGGCGGCCCCCATGGCCCATATTTTCAGAGCGAACGCCAAAGTATATATCACGCCTGGGCGCGCAAGCTCATAGAGTCCGGCCGAGCCTATGCCGACCCTACTCCTCCAGAGCAAATCGCAAAGTACCGCGAAAAATGCAGTCGCGACAAAGTGCCGTTTCTTTACCGCAATTTTCGCCCTGCTGATACGCCAGAGTGGAAGCCTGGTATTCCACTGCGGTTTAAGGCCGAGCCACGTGACTATGACTGGCACGATGTAGTAATGGGCGACATGCACGCCGGCCCAGAAACTCAAGATGATATTATCCTTGTCAAAAAAGATGGTTTCCCTACTTATAATTTTGCGCACATTGTAGATGATGCTGAAATGGGCGTAACCCATGTAATGCGTGGTGTAGAGTATTTATCTAGTACGCCTAATTATTTAGCACTATATGATGCCCTAGGGCTCAAGCGCCCAGAGCTAGTTTCCTTGCCACATATTCTAGCGCCTACTGGCAACAAAAAGCTAGGCAAGCGTGATGGTGCCAAGTCTGTCACCGAATACCGTGATGACGGCGTACTCGCCGAAGCTATGCTCAACTACCTCGCTTGCCTGGGCTGGAATGATGGTACTGAGCAAGAAATCTACACCAAAGAAGAGCTTATCTCTAGCTTTTCACTAGACCGCATCCAAACATCTGGCGCGCGCTACGACGAAACCAAGCTTTTGTGGTGCAATGGCCAATGGCTCCGCAAAATCTTCACCGAGCAAGGTGCCGAGGCTTTGTATGCTCGCACTGCTGGCTTCTGGCCAGAGGCCGCAGATACAGCTACAGATGAGTACAAGCTCCAAGTGCTATCTATTATCTACGACCGCCTCAAAACTTTGTCAGATCTACGCGAGATGACCGGCTATTTCTTTACCGACCCGCGTATAGACACAGAGATGCTCATAAATAACAAATTCCTTAAAAAACTCTCTGAGTCCGAGCTAGAGTCACTACTTAAGCTCGCTGTGGCTAAGCTCACTAGTCTCACTGCTTGGGATGCAGACACTATCCAAGAAGCTCTCAACGAGCTCCTTGCCGATACCGGCAAAAAACCCGCAGAACTATTTAGTCTTATTCGTATTGCTGTGAGCTTTGCGCCATTTAGTCCAGCTTTGCATCTTACGCTGTCTGTACTAGGGCGTGATGTCACTTTGGCTCGGCTCAACGCTGTAGCTAGAGCTATCTGAGCTATTATTTTGCAATAGTATATCATTTACTACAACCCTAGAACATTAAGAACAAACCCACCTTTAGGTGGGTTTTGGGCGCCGGAGGGGCGGAGCTTTAGTGTATAATCATGGGTTACACCAAAGCGTAGCTTCCGAAATGTAGTAAATGATATATTGCTAGGCACCAAGTTTAATAGTCTATTTACAAAGAAGTAGCTATAGAACTAATTTGTTTTTTAGTAAGCGAGCCAGAAGTGGTATCGAGCTTGTATACTATGCCACCATTGGCCCAGGCGGCATCACTGCCACTAATATATATAGTCAGCCCTTGCTCACGCACTACACTATAGTTGTCGCCATAGCGCTCTTTCACGAAGTTATTGAGCAATGCATTAGAATCCCACGAAGAACTTTCCTCTGTGATAGAATATGCATCGCCACTAGCGCTATTTTCAAAATTCAGAGTGATTTTCCCTTCCTCGGATACTATACCGGATAGGCTAAAATCTCTTGGTATATAGCCAGGATACGTAGCTTCTATGCCTGTTTGCATGGCTGCCACGCGCAGTGATATATCCGGCATATTTAGGTTTACGAAGTATACTATTGCAAATACCGCTGCTGCCGCACATGATAGTGCCAGCACCACGCGCCCTACACCAAAATGATGCTTAGCCTTAGCTGGTCTGCCATCATCCATGGTGGTATCAGTAGACTTGGTGGCTGCGGTTGTGGCGAGAGCTTTTTTGATAGCTTGGTCTTTGAGCTGCTGCGCTGTAAGCTTAGAGGTAGTCTGTGCTGCGCTAGCCTTGGTGCGGCTTTGCATCCGGGCATTTACCTTACCCTGTACCGGGTGAGTTTGTGCTGGCGCTATAGGCTCTTCGGCCTTGGCTGGGCTAGCCTTTGCTACCTGCGGTGCAAAATGTTGCACCTTGGGGCTACGCTTTATGGGCACCCTAGCATCTACGCCCCTAGCCGGCCGGCGTACATAGCGCCGGTTTAGCGTAGTAGAGCTTTGCACTTGCCGGTGTGCTTTGGCTGCAGTTTGATTATCATTGGACTTTTGCATGGTTACCTCGCTTATTCTTACTCCTATCATACTACCCCCCGCCACAAAACGCAAGAGCTAATTCGTATAAAATTAAAACAATATTACACAATATTTATAAAAATAATCAATACTTGCACGCGCAACATAAGCGTGATATTATGGTATTGCAACATTCTAATTATATATGAGCCGAAGTTTATTTGGTTCACAATATCAATGGCACCGTGAGGTTTCCAATTGTGAACCAGCTTTGGCTAATAATTAGGATGTTGCACCCCCGCGGTGCCATTTTTGTAATAGTACCGAGAACATAAACAATGTAAAACAAAACAATATTAACTTAATAAAAAGGAGAAATTTGGAGATGGAAAGCAACATCACCATAAACATTGTAGAGCCTGGCTCTACGCCAGTTGTGCCGGACACTGGGCTCTTCACGAGTGGAATAGGTGGCCCAGAAGCTACTATTCTTGGCATCACAGCAGCTGTGATAATATTAGCTGTAATAGTAGTGGTACTATACTACCGCAACAAAAAACAAGGCAAATTCATAAGCCTTAAGCACAAAAAGGCCACTACTATAGGCCTAGCTTCACTCGCTGCAGTAGTGTCGCTTGGTACTGTTGCAGGGCTACTCAAGCTAGGTGCAAATGCTATAGATGCAGAAGCAGATGAAGCCGAAGAAACAGCAGAGGTCACAGATGGTGAGCTTACTATAGAGCTAGGCGACGAGCCAGTATTTGCCTATGTAAAATCTACTGTTTCTGTAACAGAAGATATGCCAGCAGGCTATACACTCAAAGCTTACTCAGAAAACTCTACACTTTCTGCAGAAGGCACAGACAAGACTATTAGTATGGTCACCATTCCAGAAGATGACCTAGAGAATGCTGGTAGCCTAGCTACCTCCCTCACAGACAATACTTGGGGCTTAAGCGTAGAAGAGCCAGGGTCACAGGCGGATGAAATATACTTCTCTCTGCCAGCTACTGCAGAAGAAGCTGTAGTCATAAAATCTATAGACGATTACTCTCCTACTGAAGCGGGGGATGAAACTACTGTATACTATGGCGCATACATTACCCCAGGCTTACCTTATGGTACTTATACTGGAGCCACAGTAAGCTACGAAGTAGAGCCACACTACATCACCAACCTAGCATTTGATGGCAATGGTAGTGATGGTGGTACTGCTATAGAAGGTATGACATTAGTAGCTGGTGATACTATTACTTTGCCACAAAACACTTATACTAGAGAAGGCTATAGCTTTACCGGCTGGAATACGGAAGCCAATGGTGAGGGTAAGGCCTACGCAGATGAGGCAGACTTTACTGCTAGCTTTACCGAGTCTGAGGATGTCACTCTCTACGCCCAGTGGGAAGAAGATTTGCCTATAATAAGCGACCTTACCGAAATGCAAGACTTTGCTAAACTTTCTGAGGCAGGCAAGGCTAGTGTACTTGCTTCTATGACTCCAGGCCAGCAATACCAGCTTAAAGATAATCGTGACCAAACTATGTACTACATTGCCAAGCTAGCAGATGGTAACGTATGGATGACCCAAAACCTAGATTTAGATATAGAAGTAAAGGCAGAAGGTTCTATAGTATATGATTCTACCAATACTAACCTACCTGCAGGCGCCAAATGGGAGCCAGAAAGAGCTACTATAGCTAAGGATGATTTATCTTCAGACACTTGGCCAAGCGACTCCGAGGCCAATAATAACCCGTATTCCTACGACCCAGGTGATGTATACTACTATACTAGTGGCAATAGTGATAATGAAACAGCCACTGATAAGGCAACTTGTGAACAAGCTCATCAAGATGGCACTTGCGCACATTATCATGCCGGTAATTACTACAGCTGGTCTGCAGCAGTAGCAAGCAACGATACCTCTGAAATTACTCAACAGTATACCAATGTAGATACTTCTATCTGCCCAGCTGGCTGGAGGCTGCCAAAGAACCGGAATGCAGATAGTCCTACAGAAGGAAACGAACAAATTACAGAGATTTCTAGCTATGATGGTATCTTAGGCGAATACAGTCCTTATGGCCCTCCAGGTGGAATGTATAGTTACTTAGAAGGTGGCTTCAATGCTATCCGCACAGCGCCTTTGTGGCTAGCTCGGTCTGGGTACGTCCGCTATGGCTCGCTAGGCGATACCGGCAGCAACGGTTACTATTGGTCTAGTACGGTCAGTTCTAGTAGCGGTTCGTACCGACTCTACTTCGGTTCAGGCGTTGTTAACCCTGCCAGCTACGATGGTAGGAAGTACGGTTACTCCGTACGCTGTATTGCTCAGTAGTTAGCTAGTAGCGTTTCCGTTCTCGGCTTGTCTCCGCAACTCTTCCGCGGAGACATTTTTTATAAAGCCAATATGCCTTACGGGCACCTTACCGCGCCCGTAATTTTCATGCCCCATTATTTGCCTTCACCTAGCCATAAATGGTATAATATACATATGGACCCAGACATGGCAAAAAGGCGCCAAAGCCTCAAAGTTATCATATCCGAAGCTATTATGGTAGTTGCAGTAGTAATTACGGTAGTAATACTCGGCTTTTTGGTGTCTGGGTATTGGCTAAATGCCAATTTTGAAGTAGAGCGCCAAGGGCTGCTCCAGGTATCATCTTTCCCTACCGGCGCCGATGTCTATATAGATGGCGAGTCCTCTTGGCTCCAGCGCACCAATACCTCCAAGGTGCTTTCTGCTGGCGAGCATACTATTACGCTTACTAAAGATGGCTACGATTCATGGTCTCGTACTATCACTATTTCCGAAGGCTTGCTATATCGCCTGCATTACCCACGCTTGTTTTTGCAAAACACTACCAGCGAAGCCGTGCTAGATACCGCCAATATTACCACCAGTACCATTTCGCCAGATGGCGCTAAGCTTCTCATGCTAGATAATTCCATGAGCTGGCATCTCGTAAATCTCACCAACGACCAGCTTAAGCCTACCACGCTAGAGTTTCCGGAGCTATTCCCTGCCTCAGATGGCACAGAGCCTGGCTATACTATTGCTAGCTTTAGCTGGAGTGAAGACTCTAGCCGTGTACTAGTATCAGCCCAGGTAGGCGATACTACCGAATGGGTGCTCCTAGACCTCAGCAACCCTAGCCGTAGCCTCAATCTCGCTCAAGCCTTTGGCACTATCACTGATGTGCAAATCTTAGACCGCTCCGCTAGCCGCCTGCTAGCCATAAAGGATAGCGCTTTGTACCAGTTAGATATAGCAGACCGTACACTCTCGCCAGCTCTTGCCGAAAACGTTATTAGCTACAACTATTACGACTCTAGCGAGGTAATTTTCTCCGCTAGTGTCCAAGTGGGCAATGAGCCTAGCTACTATGTAGGTACTTTCAAGCTTGGCGATAGCGACACCACCAAGCTTCTTGCTACTGATTCCCCCGCACTTGCCACTATTAGCAAATTCTACGATGATAAATATATCACCATTTTAGAAGGCTTCACCCTTAGCCTTTATCGCCAAGATGACTTTAGTCTTGTAGCAGAGTATAGTCTGAGCTTTGCCCCCACCAGCATGACAGTGGGCCATGGCGGCGAATTTATTGCTATGCAACTAGACTCCCAAATCGCTACCCTAGACATGGAGGCTAATTCTATTACCGAATGGCTTGTAGCCTCGCCACAGCTTGGCTTACTAGACAGCGACATGTATTACGTAGTAGACAATGGCGAGCTAGTAGCATACGATTTTGATGGCCAAAATCGCCGCATTATAGCGCGTAACGTTTCTCCGCTCACCCCTGTTGCCATTACTAGTAACAAATGGCTATATTACTATAGCGGTACTTCTCTTATGCGCCAAGTTATTGCTAATTAACGCTTATTATTAGTTTCCGGTTAGCCAGTTCCAAATTCCTTCAAAGAACGAAGGCTCATTGGCCGGCAAAGCTTCTCCCACATTTTCATCTACCGTAATAATATCATTGGCCGTGCTCGCATCATCATAGCTAGGCGATATCTGCTCGCCAGTCACTAGCAGACGGTACCTAGATGTGCCTAGCGGTGTACAAGTTACCAGTGTAATAAGTGGCTTGTTTGTGTCCATTACTAGCGCACCTACATTGCTAGGCTCTACTACTTCTTTGCGTATTACTCTGTAAGTATAGCGCACGGAGTTGTAGTTTACGTATATTAGGTCTCCATCGTCTAGCCTTTCCAGCCCAGAAAAGATATATTTATAGGGGTTGGAACTATACACGTCTCCGGCCGAATGCCCGGTAATCACTAGGTTGCCTATTTCCCCCGGGAATGCACTAGCGCCAGAAATACGGTAATGTGCCACGCCGTTATTCATGGCCTCCATCACCTCACCTAGCGATATGTCAAAATGTATCGGTACATCTACATTTATCTTGGGAATAATGAGCCTTGGCTCGCTAGATACTGTTTGGGTTACGGTAGGGTCTATGGCTTCTATTTCGTTAGCCGGCGCGTTGCCAGGCGATACATATGCCATAATCGGGGCAAATATTAGGCGGTTGTATTGCAGGAAAAGTATTATCAGTACTACGCTGATACCGGCTATTATCGGTATCAAGTGTCGGCGCCGGCGAGACTTCTTGGCACTATCAGTAGCTTTTTTGCGAATGTTTTTGCGTAGTCTTTTCCTAATACTATCAGGAGTATTTGCGGAACTTTCATAGGCGCTCCCTTGAGCGCTCTCCTCTGTTAATTTCAGGCCGGCCTTTTTATCTGTCTTGGCGCTAGCGCGTGTTAGTGAGGTAAGAATTTCTTCTTCCTCGGCTCGCTCACGAGCATCTTTAAGGCGCTCTTTTTCTATGTAATTTATCGCGGCCTTTGAATAGTAGTCGCTGTAGTATTTTTGATAATAATCCTGCCAAGCAGAATGATACTTTTTCCATGATTCGGAATTAATTTTGGGGGCTATTGGCTCATCTTTTAGATGCCCAGTATTGCCTTCTGTTTCGGCAGATTTTTGGCCCGCCTTAGCATAAGCCGCCAGTACTTTTTTCCTGGCGATTTGAGAGGCGGTCTGACGTTGCAGGTCGCGAGAAGATTGCCCACCGTCTTTAGTATCCATACTACAATTATAACATATTTTACGCCATAAAAATACCGCTAGTGGCTACTAGCGGTATTTGGGCTGTATTATTACTTTAGCATACAGCGAACCGATACACCCTGAGGAGTCCCGGCGTTTAAGGTTGTAGATGGGCGCAGATACGAACTATCAAACTCCATTCTATAAGCTGTCTGACCCGCCTGGAATGTAGTAGTCCAATAATGGCCTACTTGACCCGTAAATTCAGTCGCATCAATATCAATCAAACCGGCTCTCACAAAATACAAAGGGTTAGATCTTATCGCGTTGAAGCTATCCTGAGCTTTATACCCATACTCTGTTAAAGAGCCAGCTATGCCCTGTTCATACAAAAGCGTATTATAGCTATCATCCGCGACTGAACCATCGCTATTTTTGGCCACCGGTAAGCTCCATCCTGCCGGACAAATCGAGGCAGGAGCATTGTCGTTCATATTTACGTATCCTGAACTATCGTTGCTAGCTATAGCAGCAGTCCAGTTATAGTAGTTGCCGGCGTGGTAGTGCGCGCATTCAGAGCTAGCATGCCCTGCGCTCATGCATTCACTCAACGAACTATACTTTGTGTCGCTAGCGCTAGCGCCAGAAGTGTAATAATACACATTCCCGGGGTCATATGACTCTGGAGCTGTTTCAACATGGTCCCACGTATAATCACCCTCAGCGTAAGTAGATAAACTTGGCTGCCATGTGGCACCCAAAGGCAAATCCGTATCCGCCGGAGTATACGTAGTATTGGAATCTATATTTAAATCTAGGTTTTGCGTCATCCATATATTGCCATCGGCCATTTTTGTAACCCAATAGTATTTATTGTCTCTATTGTCCACTACTCGCATAGTATCACCATTTTCAGTGAGCTCGCTTTTGATTGTTGCGGTATCTTGCATATAAACTATAGGACCATTGGCTACTGCGATATAATTTATAGTGGTGCTATATTTGCCGGATGGCAAATCCGTGTTGGCATTCACGCCATAATACAGCTCTGTTTCATCATCAGCGCTAGTGGGTGCTTCAACCTCTTTTAAGATAGCGAAGCTACCACTCGCAGTCGGCATTGTGCGCCAAACCTTAGAAGTTTCATTTTCTGGTTTCTGCAAAGAGAACCCCCAGGTATTAGTAGACAAAGTAGTTATCAATTCAGAACCGCCCAGCCCTTTTATTGCTTTTTCCTTGTCGTCTTCATTAACGAGGTCTGCCGAGTCGGCATATACGCCTAGCGTGTAACCTGTTTCGGTGGGAGCGCTCACTTTTACTATCTGGCGGGCTGTGCCAAATGCCCCCTCATCAGAAGGAGTAATATTGAGCTCTACGTCTTCGACTGCTATTGACAAAGTATCTCCATTGCCCTCTGCTGCTGATACCGAGTCTACGCTTGCCCCTTGGTGTGTAGCAGCAAAACAAAAAGCGGTAAATACAATAACCAGTGCCGAAAGCCCTATGATAGGAGCTTTCGAAATGTGAAATTTCTTGTTCTTCGCAAAATTACGATGCGCCCTATTTTTGTTGACTATTTTTATAGTTATACCTATTACCGCGAAAAGTAGCAGTAATGCACCAACTCCTATTACGGCACCATTTGTTTGCCCTGTGCCAGTATATAGCCCTGTGTCTGGCACCAAAACCTCTTGCTCCGTAAGGTTGACAGTAATCTTACTCATATTTTCCTTTCTTTATGTTTAGTGTTTGTTTTGACCTTTTATATTTACATAATACACCAATTAATATTATTGTCAATAGCATTTTTTGTCTATATTTATGATATTAATGCGTAATTCACTAGCATTGAGGAACATTAAGGCAAAATCACCTTTAGGTGCATTTTGCCGCCGGAGGGGCGAAGCTTTGGTGTAAAATATCTATTACACCAAAGTGTAGCTTCCAAAACGCAGTGAATTATGCAACAATGCCACTATTAAGTTCAAAACTTGCGAAAAATCATAAAAAATGCTAAAATCTACCTATGGGCGAATGGCGGAACTGGTAGACGCG
>JAZNGO010000109.1:0-1932 GCA_045576515.1 Candidatus Nanosyncoccus sp.
TCTTTTTCTCCTGATGTTCAGGCGGTTAATTCAAACACAACTTTTAATGTTAACATTAAAGAATATCTTTCGATGTCTATAACTGAACCTACTACTTGGGCTAGTGCCAATGTTGATACTTTTATGTGCAACACTATAGGCTTAAAAGCCATCACCAACAACACTAGCGGTTTAGTAGTTGGCATGACTAGCAGTACTACTACTACGGCTTTGACTAATTCAGCCGCATCTTCCAACAATACTATCCCGACTTTAGCATCTAGTAGCAGTTATAGTACTAGTTCCTTCCCTTCCAATTATTGGGGATATTATTCATCTGGTACTTCTACTGAAACTTGTGGTACTAGTACTTATTATGGTATACCAGCATCTAGCGGTACTCCTGGTCGTGTTCTATATGGTTCAGCGGCCGGCACTTATACTGGCAACGTTCACTTTGGCGCTAAAGCTTCTTCCGCTAAAGCTTCTGGTACATATACCGGCACAGTTATTTTTAGCGCGATTAGCGGTCAAAACACTATTAATTCTAACCCATCTAATCCAGCTACCCCAGCTTCTCCTGAACAAACCGCAACAACCTCTACTACTACTGGCGGTGCCTCAAGCGGCACGACCACCATCTATTCATATACTACGACGTCTAGTAATCCATCGAGAACTACTACTACGACACAGCTTAGCGATGGCGACAACACGAGTTCTTATAGCGGATATACCGGTTATAATACCCCACAAGGTGTCACAGAAATGGAAAATCCAATCGTAGCTACTGAGATAGGCAATGGAACCCCTCTTGCTACTGGGCTTGCCGTAGCTGCTCCCGCTGCCGCCCCTTCCGGTATTATTTTCTTTATCCTTGCTAAGCGCAAAAAAGATGATGACGAGGAAGAAGAATCTGAAAAAGAATCTTAGAACGTGCTATAATATATAGCATATGAAAGTTGTTACTAGGTTTGCTCCCAGCCCAACTGGGTATATCCACATCGGGAATGTACGTTCGGCTATTTATCCATATCTTTTAGCGCGCCAAAAAAATGGCAAAATGATTTTAAGGATCGAAGATACCGACCGTACACGTTTTGTTGAAGGTGCTACGGAATTAATAGAAGATACTTTAGAGTGGCTTGGTCTTAATTGGGACGAGGGTCCCATCGTTGGCGGCCCGCATAGCCCATATTTTCAAAGCCAGCGCAAAGAACTATATCACGAATACGCTAAAAGATTAATCGAATCCGGTCGTGCTTACGCTGATCCAACACCACCAGAAGTGGTTGAGGGATATCGTAAAGAATGTAATGCCAAAAAAGTTCCTTTTCTCTATCGCAATTTTCGCCCAGAGAATCCCCCAGAATGGGAGCCAGGCATACCACTTAGATTTAAAGCTGAACCTAAATCCTATGAATGGCACGATGTTGTGATGGGCGATATGAAAACTGGCCCTGAAGTATTAGACGATATTATTTTAATTAAAAAGGACGGTTTTCCTACGTATAATTTTGCCCACATTGTAGATGATGCTGAAATGGGTGTTACTCACGTTATGCGCGGTGTAGAGTATTTATCTAGTACCCCTAATTATTTAGCCCTCTATGAAGCCTTAAATCTAGAACGTCCAAAGCTGGTTTCTCTGCCACACATTCTCGCCCCTCAGGGCAATAAGAAACTTGGTAAACGCGATGGCGCCAAGTCGGTGACCGAATACCGAGAAGACGGTGTTTTAGCTGAGGCTATGTTAAACTACCTTGCCTGTCTTGGTTGGAATGATGGCACCGAACAAGAAATCTACACGAAAGAAGAATTAATTAAAAACTTCTCCTTAGATAGGATCCAAAGTTCTGGCGCGCGTTATGATGAGACCAAACTTCTTTGGCTCAACGGTCAATGGGTCCGCCGTATTTTTACTGAGCAAGGCGTAGACGCGCTTTACATAAG